>CAJPPS010000193.1 GCA_905372595.1 uncultured Capnocytophaga sp.
CCATACGACTCATAGGGGCTCTCATCATCGTTGCCACTAATGGAGTGGGACGTCCTTTAGCATCCAATGCTGTAACAAAAGCTTCCCCCGTTCCTAATGAAGTAAGGTATTCTGGCACATTATAAAACGTAGTTTCTGGATAGTTCTGAGCTGTAAGCTTGATAGCTTGCCTATCTTTTGCAGTAAAAGCTCTTAAAGCATGCTGAATCTTCATTCCCAACTGTGAAAGAACGGCATCTGGTATATCAGTAGGATTCTGAGTACAGAAAATAAGCCCAACTCCTTTGGAGCGAATAAGCTTAACAATATTCTCTAACTGATTAAGTAATGCTTTGGAGGCTTGGTTAAATATCAGATGTGCTTCATCTATAAAGATAACTAATTTTGGTTTTTCTGCATCTCCTATCTCAGGGAAAGTGTTATAGATTTCAGCGAGTAGGCAAAGCATAAAAGTTGAGAACATTTTTGGCCTATCTTGGATATCTGTTAAGCGGATAATATTAACCGCTCCCCTACCCTTTGCATCAATATGTAAAAGATCCTCAGGCTCAAAACTTCTTTCTCCAAAGAACAACTCTGCTCCCTGATTCTCAAGCTCAACAATTTTTCTTAGAATAGCACTTGTAGAGGAAGATGAAATTCGTCCATATTCAGCTTCAAACTCACTTTTACCTTCTTCTGTAGCATACTGAAGTACTTTTTTAAGATCTTTCAAATCCAACAAAGGATACTGATTATCATCACAATACTTGAATACAACAGCAAGCACTCCTTCCTGCACATCAGAAAGGTCTAAAATTCGGGAAAGTAGCACTGATCCAAATTCCGAAACAGTAGCACGCATACGTACTCCATCTTGTTTAGAAATTGTGAGTAATTCAACCGGAAAAGCTTCTGGCTGGTAAGGAAGGTTCATTTGAGAATGACGTTCTTTTATGAAAGATTTTTCTTCCCCTTGAGCAGCAATTCCGCTGAGATCTCCTTTTAAATCCATCAGAAGAGTTGGAACACCTTCTTTTGAGAGATTCTCAGTAAGAGCCTGTAATGTTTTAGTCTTCCCCGTTCCTGTTGCACCTGCAATAAGCCCGTGCCTATTAAGGTTCTTCAAGGGTAGATTTACAAATAAGTCTGGGATAACTTTCCCTTCATACATTGCTCCTCCTAGAGTAATGTATTTTCCATTAACTGTATAGCCTAATTGTATTGCTTCTTTAAATTTTTCTAGACTCATCTTATTAGATTACTTAAAATATGTGCAAATATAATCCTTTTCCGTTAAAAGAGCATATTTTTAACCATGTTTTATATTTTTCAAATATATCAAAGATATTTTCTATCATCTTCATTAAAAAAGTTTTGTAATTATTATAGTTTTTGTATCTTTGTCCCCTTGAATATTTACTTATCTATTTCCAAAAAGGCATATTCAATCCCATATAATAAAAACTTTAATTGAGTACAAATGAAGAAAATCGTTTTATTAGTAAGCAGTTTCTTCTGCTTAAGTAGTTGTGCTGATTTGCAAACTATTATGAACAATACCCAACAAGGGGGAGCTCTCTCCTCATTGGATATCTCAAATGGACTTAAGCAAGCATTAGAGATAGGTATTTCTCAAGGTGTGGAGTTACTTAGCCAAAAAGATGGCTATTATAGCAATTCCTTAGCCAAAATCCTTTTCCCTGAACCACTCCAAAAGGTAGATAAAACCCTTAGAAGTATTGGATTAGGAAGCCTTGCCGATGAGGGCGTAAAGCTCCTAAACAGAGCTGCCGAGGATGCTGTAATAGAAGCTAAACCTATCTTTATAAATGCTGTAAAAAATCTTTCTTTTTCAGATGCTACAGCTATCCTTACAGGAGGAAAAGACGCTGCCACCCAGTACCTAAAGAAGACCACAACCAATTCATTAATAGAGGCTTTCTCTCCTAAAATCCAATCCTCTCTTAGTAAAGTGGGAGCAGATAAAGTATGGGAAAGTATCATTAGTAAATATAATGCTATCCCCTTGGTTAATCAAGTAAACCCAGACTTAACAAGCTATGTAACTGAGAGAGCCATAGAAGGGTTATTCCAGCAAGTAGCTCAGAAAGAGGAAGATATACGTACCAATATTGGAGCTAGAACCACCCCTCTTCTTCAAAAAGTATTCGCTAAACAGTAAGCTTTCCCAGTATTAAAAATATTATCCCTTCTATAGAACAATAGAAGGGATTTTTGTTTTTCTATTGAGAAATCTGTATCTTTGCACTAAATTTAAAAGCTATTCTTTTAGCTTCAGATTTTTCTATTACCAAATTAATTATCTATCAACGTGTTTCCTGAAATTCCCTTAGCACAACAGATACTTCTTGCTTGTAAAGCAAAAAATATCCAACATATTGTCCTTTCTCCAGGCTCTCGCAATGCTCCCTTAACTATTGGTTTTGCTAGTGATTCCTTTTTTTCTTGCTATAGCATTGTAGATGAGCGATGTGCGGGCTTTTTTGCTCTTGGGATCGCTCAACAATTAAGGCAACCTGTGGCTGTTGTATGCACTTCTGGTTCAGCTCTATTGAATTACTATCCTGCTGTGAGTGAAGCCTATTATAGTCATATTCCGTTGATTGTTATTAGTGCGGATCGTCCTATTTCCAAAATAGATATTGGCGATGGACAAACCATTCATCAACGAAACGCTTTGAGCTCTCATACAGCTTACAATGCTAATCTTTCTGAAAATGAATATGATAGCTCCTATAATGAATATTTACTAAATGAAGCTCTTAATACAGCTTCTATCAAAAGCCTACCTGTACATATCAATGCACCTTTTGAAGAGCCTCTGTATAAGACAATTACTACTCCCACTGTAGCTTTTACTAATAATAAAGAAGTTGTCAATGAGCCTTTACTAAATAGTGATTTTATCAATCAATTTATAAAAAATTGGATTTTTCCTAAAAAAATGGTACTTATAGGAGTCCTTCCTCCAAATTCTATCGCTCAGAAATGGATAGATTTTCTCAAAAATGATCCTTCTGTACTTGTTTTGACAGAAAATACAGCCAACCTTGTAGAGGAATCCTTTATTGATATGATTGATACTTTCCTTACTCCTATTGAAAAGAGAAATCTACAAGAACTCCTACAACCAGATGTTCTTATTTCGGTTGGAGGAATGGTTATTTCCAAAAAAATTAAAGAATTTCTACGAAAATACCCTCCTAAAGTACATTATTATATAGATGAACACGTAGGTTATGATACTTTTTTCTCACTTACCCATCATTTCAAAACAGATATCAACACTTTTTTAAGTAAAGTTACAGAAGAACTTCCTCCTATAACCTTTTCTTATAAAGAAATTTGGCTTTCTCTGTATAAAGAAACACTAAAAAAAAGAAATAATTATCTGGAAAATATTCCTTTTTCTGATATGAAAGTATATGAGGCTATTTTTTCACATATTCCCACCCCTTATCATATCC
>CAJPPS010000194.1 GCA_905372595.1 uncultured Capnocytophaga sp.
CTGGTGCCGTGAGGTGTGTAGGTTCGAGTCCTATCACCCGCACTAAGCTCTCAGATAAGTTCTGAGAGCTTTTTTACACTACTGAAATTTCATATGTTAGCATCTTTCCAAAATTATCTCCAGCAAAATTTTCCTTTTCTCTGGCAAAAAAAGATTATCCTTGCCATTAGTGGGGGGATTGATAGTGTCGTTCTGGCACACCTGCTCCACAAGCTACATATCCCTTTTCTTATAGCTCATTGTAATTTTCAATTGAGAGGCGAGGAAAGCGAAGCAGACCAGCACTTTGTACAAGCTTTAGCCAGAATACTCTCCTCTCCTATAGAAATAAAACGTTTTGCCACAAAAGAATACGGGAAATTACACGGACTCAATACTCAGCTTGCTGCTCGTATCCTCCGCTATGAGTGGTTTGAAGCGCTACGCCAAGAGAATGGCTATGATTACATTCTCACCGCTCACCAAGCCAATGACTGTTGGGAGACTTTTTTAATCAACACCTCTCGGGGGACAGGACTGAAAGGACTTTTGGGGATTCCTGCTCAAAACGGAGCAATCCTACGCCCTTTACTCCCTTTCTCAAGAGAAGAGATTCTTGCTTTTGCCACAGAAAACCATATTATTTGGCGAGAAGATAGCTCCAATAGCTCTGATGCTTATACGCGCAACAAGATTAGGCATCACCTCTCCCCTCTCCTACCTGAGATTCACCCTCATTTTTTTCAGAATTTTGAAAAAACACAATCGCTCCTTCAGCTTACTTATGCTTTTCTACAAGAACAATTAAATTTGTATCGAAAAGAGTGCTTTATAATGGGAACCCCTATTACTTTTCTAATAGAACGCCTTAGGGAACACCCTCACAGACACTTTCTATTACACGAACTGCTTTCTCCTTATGGCTTTGAGATTGATATTTTGGAACGATTTTTGCAAGCCTCCACAGGAAAAGAAATCTCCTCAAACTCATACAGATTGTTATCCAATAGAGGGGTATGGCTCCTAATACCCAAGGAACCTACCAATTCAGAGGAAATTTTCTATATACACAAGAACGATACAGGAATCTCTTTTCCTATCAACCTTAGTATAAGTAGAGGAATTTCTATGGAAGAATTAGGTGCTAATAGTATTTCTCTTGATGAGGATAAAATTCAGTTCCCTCTGTGCCTACGTAAGCGTAGAGAAGGTGATAACTTCTCTCCCAAAGGAATGAATGGGAGAAAGAAAACACTAAGCAAATACTTTAAAGATGAAAAATATTCCCTTTATGACAAGGAAAACCAATGGATTCTGACAGATTACACAAATCAAATCCTATGGGTGGTAGGTAGGCGTTCTGATGAGCGTTTTTCCGCCACTGAACAGACCCTTAACACACTTACCCTTTCTATAATTTAACTAATTTATATATACAAAATGAAAGATTTACTTCTTATTCCTTCCCTTATTCTTGCTTTTATTGCTTGCAGTGGTGAAAAACTGTCCGATACTCTTGACAAAAAAACCATAATAGAACAAACAAGAGAAAAATACCCTATTGAACACCCTAAAACGTTCCAAAAGATAACACTCCCTACCCAACTGAGATATTATTATCAATCTATTGATTTTAACAAAAATGGAGAAGCTCTAAAAGAAGATTTAGCTGTACTCACCATTTCTAAACATAGTAGAATCCTCAGTTATAACGAAAGACACCCTCACTTAGAGAAAGCAAATGCTGATACTCAAAAAGCAGGAAATATAATCCTCGTTTATACAGGAGAATCACGAGCAAAAACAAATGTTCAAAAACGTAATAACACTAATGGTGATATTAATACAGAACACATCTATCCTCAAAGCCACCTAAGGAAACTCTCTGACAATTATATTCCTATCGGAGACCTTCATCACCTACACTATATAGACCGTGGGGTAAACTCTTCTCGGGGGAACCTCCCCTTTACAGAGGGGGAAGGAGGGGCTGAACGCGCCCTTAAGGGGAAGGCTTGGTATCCTTCTGATGAATTCAAGGGGGATGTAGCCCGAATGCTTATGTATATGTATCTTCGGTATAACCTACCTTGGCATAATGTAACTACTGAGGGGCTTGGGCTTCTCTTGAAATGGAATGCGGAAGACAAGGTATCCTCCCTAGAGTTACAACGTAACAATATTATTGAGGAAGCACAAGGAAATCGCAATCCTTTCATAGATAATCCTTATCTGGCTACCAAAATTTTTGGAGAAGTAAAAGGCTACCCTGCTCAAAACACTTGGAAATAGCTCTCCCATTTAGGATAAGAAATTCCTGCTAAAAAACAATAATGAACCGGATAAACCCTGATAAAGTTACCTCTACCAATTATCTTTCCTCTCTGTGTGAGAGGATTTATACAGCGTTTTTTCATTCTGAAGATGATAAACTTTTAAAATCTTTTGAAAGAGAAATATGGATGGTGGGTTCCGAAGTATTGGAAGTATTCAAGAAGACCCCAAGAATTAGCCTTTCTGAGGATTTATTACAGGAAATTTTACATATCATTAACCAGAAGAAGTATGGAAGAGGACGAGAAAGTTTTGTAATGCTTCTCCACTATTTCAAGAACAAACCTCAGGTGGAATATTGCTTATCTGCTCTATTAGAAGAACCTATTCTCTATGGTTTTGCTATTGGTGAGTTACAAAAGTTAAAATTATTTTCTTATCTGGTTAAAGTTCAAGATATTTTGGCTAATGAAAAGAAAAGTTGGATAAGACAAGCTGCTAAGAAATACATTGAGAAAGCTACTAAGCTCCCTTAAAAATGAACTACTTATGTATCAAGAACTTTTAAAGGTAAAAGGAGATTCCCTCTGCCTTACTGATAAGAATATCACCAATATCAGTGATGGTTGGGCTTTACCTCCTTCCTATCTTGATTTTGCACAAGAATTGGGCTTTGGTCGTCTTATGGGGCTCTTCCTAACTTATATCCCTAAGGGGAAGGATAATCCCTATTGTGACAGTTTGGAGAACCAAAATAGCTACTGGAAAGATATTTTCCAGCAATATAAAGGTTTATCCCTCTTCAAAAAAGAAGAAAACTTAGCTCTTCTCTTGAATGCGGAGCCTTTTATGGCAAGTGAAAATGGTGAAATTGTCTTTTGGGACATCAGATACCCAAAAAAAGGAGAATATCCGATTTATCTGGTTCATTTTCCTGTAGGAATATACTTTGCAGGCTATCATTTTCAAGAATTTATTACTAATCTTACCGATGAAACTACTTACAAATCCATATTAAAATTCCATCAAGAACCTCTATCCCCTACCTTTGAGCCACTTACATTTGTAGGTTACTAAGTATTATTTTTTGATACAGAAAAAAACACACAATTCATTAATAATCAGAATATTACAAAAAATATATTGAAAATAGCGTAAAAAATGGAAACTTTTTTTGTTTATTAAGTTTTTTATATTACCTTTGCAC
>CAJPPS010000195.1 GCA_905372595.1 uncultured Capnocytophaga sp.
TAATGAATGCCAATGTAAGAAATATTTGGGAAAATTGTTTGTCCTTTATCAAAGATAATGTAACTGATGAAGTTTTTGAAGTTTGGTTCAAGCCAATAGAACCTGTGGAACTTAATTCAGATAATACATTAGTGATAATGGTACCTAGTATGTTCTTTATGGAATGGCTAGAGGATCATTATATTGATTTGATTTGGAGTGCATTGACTAAGGAATTAGGAACTCGTCCTAAATTGATTTATAATATCAAGATGGAGAATAATCCTAATAAAGTAGAGCAAGCTACAGAGCAATTACCTAGTACAAACCGAAAATCTAAAACAGATGTAGGGGGATTAGGTTATGGGCAGAAACCTCAAGAACCATTTAGTCCTTACGCAGTTCCTGGTATTAAGGAAGTGGAAGTAGATTCACAACTGAATCCTAATAAAAATTTTGATACTTTTATTGAAGGAGAAAGCAATCGTTTAGCCCGTTCAGCAGGGATGGCTATTACACAGAAGCCAGGTGGAACTTCTTTTAATCCGTTATTTATATTTGGTGGAGTTGGGCTTGGTAAAACTCACTTAGCTCACGCAATAGGAAATGAAATCCAAGAGAAATTTCCAAAGAAAAAAGTGTTATACATTGAGGCTGAAGATTTTACAAAGCAATATGCTGTTGCAGCAAAGAATAATAATCGTCCAGATTTTATTCATTTTTATCAGCAAATAGATGTTCTTATTATAGATAATGTACAATTCTTTGCTTCTAAGCAAGGAACACAAGATGTTTTTTTCCAAATATTTAATCATCTTCATCAGAATGGGAAGCAATTAATTCTAACTTCTGATAAAGCTCCAGTTGATATACAAGATGTAGAACAACGCTTACTCTCTCGTTTTAAGTGGGGCCTTTCTGCAGAATTACAAATACCAGATTATGAGACAAGAAAGCGTATTTTAGATGCTATTTTATACCGTGATGGTGTTCAGATGAGCGAAGAAATTGTGGATTATATAGCTCAAAATGTAAAAACAAATATCCGAGAACTTGAAGGAGTAAATACTTCTCTTATGGCTGAAGCTCTCTTTAATAAGAGAGAAATAACACTTGATTTGGCTAAAAAAGCAGTTGATAAGATTGTAAAAAATATAAAGAAAGAGATTACAGTAGAGTATATACAAGAGATTGTTTCTGAATATTTCCAGCTTACAGTGGAAGAATTACAGTCCAAGACAAGGAAAAGGCACGTAGTTCAAGCACGTCAGTTGGCTATGTTTTTTGCTAAAAAATATACAAAATTATCTCTTGCAAATATAGGAAAATATATAGGAAAAAGAGATCACGCAACTGTGTTACACGCTTGTAAAACAGTAGATAATCTCAATGAAACAGATAAGCAGTTTAGGAAATTCTTGTCAGATTTGACCTTAAAAATAAAGCAATAAAGTGAAGCAGATACGTATACTGATGGTCTGTTTGGGGAATATTTGTCGTTCTCCTTTGGCAGAGGGTGTATTACGTTCTATGTTAGACAAAAATTCTTTTTTAATAGATTCTGCTGGTACAGCAGGGTATCACATAGGAGATTCTCCAGACAAACGTTCTATTTGGGTTGGAAAGCAATATGGTATAGATATTTCATCATTAAAGGCAAGAGTTTTTGTAAAGGAAGACTTTGAAAGGTTTGATTATATTTTTGTAATGGATAAGAATAATTATAGAGATGTTTTGAGCTTATCTAATTCCCAAGAACATAAGGAGAAAGTATTTTTCTTATTGGATAAACTTAATACCCCAATGGAGATGAAGGAACTACCAGATCCATACTATGGTGATGAAAAAGATTTTATATCTACTTATTTAGCAATAAAAGAGGCCTGTGAGGTAATTTCAAGCAAATTAAAGATATAGTTTTTAATTCTCAATATTATATAGAGAACTCTACAAATTAGAGTTCTCTATAATTATAATATGTTCAATACTTGTTCTTTTATTTTCTCTAATTCATTCTTCATTAGAACTACAGTTTGTTGCATTTGGGCGTTATTAGCTTTAGAACCTAAAGTGTTTATTTCTCTTCCTATTTCTTGAGCAATGAATCCAAGTTTTCTTCCATTAGATTGAGCTTCCTCTAAGGTTGTTATAAAGTAGTTAAGATGATTCGCAAGGCGAACTTTTCTGTAATATCTAATTTTTCAAGATAAAAAATAATTTCTTGTTCAAAGCGATTTGCATCTACTCGTTCTTTAATTTCTTCAAATGACTTTTCCATACGATTACGTATTCCAGAGAGTCGTTCAATATCTATTATTTCTATTTGTTCTAAATATTTTCGGATATTATCAATACGTAACAAGAAATCTTTCTTTAGTATATTTCCTTCTGTAGAACGAAATTCTTTTAATTGTTCAAGAGCAAGGTAAAGATTTTTTTCTATTAGGCTAAACTCTTCTTCATCAACTTCTTCTAGTGGAGTGGTAAGTGCATCAGGCATACGTACAGCCATTTTAAGAAGTTCTACTTCTGGAGCCTCAGGAGTAATAAGTTGCATTTGCTTAATATATCCCTGAATTACAGGAATATTTAGAGAAGAAGAGGTGTTTTCAGATGAGTTCTCTATACTGAGGATAAAATCTACTTTACCTCGTTCTAGATAATCAGAGATAATTTTTCTAAGGAAGAGTTCTTTTTCTTTATATATCTGAGGGATACGGATATTGAGGTCTATGGATTTGCTATTAAGTGATTTTATCTCAAGGGTGATTTTCTTATTATACACTTGGAATGAGCTCTTTCCAAAACCCGTCATTGATTGTATCATATAACTATGTATTTGTAACTGCAAAGGTAATAAAAAATATTTTAGATAAGGCAAATATTCTTTGTAAATTGTGTATTGTAAATTAATTTTGTACATTTGCCAAGTTTTTATATTTTTAATTTAGGAATCCATAAAATGGACATTCAATCAGTAAAACAGCGTTTTGGCATCATAGGTAATGATGTTAAGCTAAACCTTGCTATAGAAAAATCTGTTCGTATTGCTTCTACAGATGTCTCTGTTCTTATAACAGGAGAGAGTGGGGTTGGAAAGGAGGCTTTTGCTAGGATTATTCATACACTTTCTAATAGAAAACATGGGAAATATATAGCCATTAATTGTGGAGCTATCCCAGAGGGAACGATTGATTCGGAGCTCTTTGGATTTAAGGCAGGGACTTTTACACATACAGGAAAAGAGGACAAAAAAGGCTACTTTGAAGAGGCTAATGGAGGGACTATCTTTCTGGATGAAGTAGGAGAGCTACCTCTTACAGCTCAAGTAAGGCTCCTACGTGTATTGGAGAATGGCGAATTTATCCGTGTGGGCGATTCCATACCTCGCAAAACTGATGTACGTATTGTGGCGGCGACTAATGTCAAAATGCAAGATGCTCTTAGGAAAGGGCTTTTTCGAGAGGATTTATATTATAG
>CAJPPS010000196.1 GCA_905372595.1 uncultured Capnocytophaga sp.
GTGAAGTAGAAAAAAATTGAGGAGATATACATTGCCGTAAGAAAATACTTCTTACGGCAATGTAATTTTTAAGATATTAGACTACTTCAATAAGCTAAAACTACGTTTTACAAACTCTGTAAGAGCTTCTCCTTTTAATAATCCTTGAGAGAGGCGCGCTAGGTCAAAGGACTGACTAATAAGAGCCTTGCGAGCAACTTCATCTGTCGTAGAAAGGATTTGGCTTACCAAAGGACTATTCGTATTCACTACTAAGTTATACATTTCAGGGAAACCTCCAAAGCCCATCATTCCTCCACCTACAGCTTGCATTTCTTTCATACGGCGCATAAATTCGGGTTGGGTAATACGGAAAGGAGTAGCTTCACTTTCCAAGGCTTCGGGTTGTACTGTATAAGCTGTATTATCAATAGCTGTAGTTACAAAATCCTTGAGTTTCTCAGTTTCTTCTTCTGAGAGCTTGGAAATCTGGTTTTCTTCTTTCTTAATAAGGTTCTCTATGGAATCCGCATCTACACGGACAAATGAGGTTTTCTCATTACTTCCTTCCAGTTTCTGAATAAGGTGTGCTACAATAGGAGAGTCCAGTAGGAGCACCTCATATCCTTTTGCTTGTGCGTCGGCAATGTAGCTATGTTGTGCCTCCTTATTATTAGCATAGAGAATGACTGTTTGTCCGTCTTTATCAGTTTGTAAAGGCTTTATTTTTTCTATAAGTTCCTCAAAGGTATAGAACTTATCCTCTACAGTAGGATAAAGGGCAAATTTTTGAGCTTTCTCATAGAATTTTTCTTCAGAAAGCATTCCGTATTCAATCACAATCTTGATATCATTCCACTTTTTCTCAAAGTCCTCTCGGTTTTCCTTGAACAAAGATTGAAGCTTATCGGCTACCTTACGAGTTACATAGCTGGAAATTTTCTTTACATTTCCATCAGCTTGTAAGTAAGAACGTGATACATTCAAAGGAATGTCTGGAGAATCAATCACTCCACGTAAGAGGGTCAAGAACTCAGGAACAATACCTTCCACATTGTCAGTTACAAATACTTGATTCTGATAGAGTTGAATTCTATCCTTTTGTAACTGCATATCATTGCTTAGCTTAGGGAAATACAGGATTCCTGTCAGGTGGAAAGGATAATCTACATTCAGGTGAATGCTGAACATAGGGTCTTCATACTGAGTAGGATAGAGCTCGTGATAGAAAGCCTTATAATCTTCATCGGTAAGGTCTGACGGTTGTTTTGTCCAAGCAGGAGTAGGGTTGTTAATGATATTATCTACCTCCTTGTATTCCGTTTTATAGTCCTCAGGAGCATTCTCAGGGCGAGGCAAGGCTTCTTTACGCATTCCTAATTTGATAGGAATAGGCATAAATTTGTTATACTTCACTAATAACTGACGAATTTTGCTCTCTTCTAGAAATTCAACGGAGTCCTCAGCAATATGTAAGATGATTTCTGTACCGTGTCCTTCCTTTTCAATAGGTTCTATAGAATAAGCAGGAGAACCATCACATTCCCAACGTACTGCTTGACTTCCTTCTTGGTAGGAATGGGTAAGGATTTCTACCTTATCAGCCACCATAAAAGCAGAGTAAAAGCCTAGCCCAAAATGACCAATAATCCCTGCATCTTTAGCTGTATCTTTGTATTTGTTGAGAAATTCTTCAGCTCCAGAAAAGGCGATTTGGTTGATGTATTTTTCCACCTCTTCCTCAGTCATCCCTATTCCTTGGTCTATGATATGGATTTTTTTACCTTCTTTATCTACCTTTACCTCAATCAGAGGATTCCCATAAGGTACTTTTGCTTCGCCAATTTGGCAGAGATGCTTTAGTTTAAGAGTCGCATCAGTAGCATTGGAGATAAGTTCACGGAGGAAAATCTCGTGGTCGCTATACAAAAATTTTTTGATGAGTGGAAAGATATTTTCCACAGAAACATTTATCTGTCCTTTCATTAGTATCTAAATTTTATCTTTGTATAGCAAAGATAATGCCGAACTGAATAAGCTGACAAAATGACAGTAAAAAATTAAAAAGCTCTATTTTTGAAATACTAAAATAGTATCACCACTGCCGAAGGAAAGCGTTTGATTGTTGTTGCTAAAACTGAAAGGCATAGGTACTTTTTGCCCATTGGAAACGTTGTAGTAGGTGCTACCTTCTCTTGCCCAATCAAAAGTTTTTCTTTCCTCACTACCGCATTGTACATTATTATTTGGTAGGGTATAGAATATACTAAACCCCATAGAGCTTGCCACTATATCACCTCTGAAGCAGGTAGGGTTACCTGCAGGGTATTCTTTTATCTCTACTTCTCCCTTATTATTGAGTGTTTTCCGTTGTACTTTGGTAAGCCTCCAATAGCCTACCAAAGGGTCAAGGTGGCTATAATCCACTCCTTGCTTGTGGAGTACTTGTATTTCATTATCACCCTTTTTATTTTTAAAACGAAGAATAAGTTCTTTGTCTTTCATTTCGTAGTTTACAGTGGCAATATTTCCTTTTCTCTCAGCAGGAGAATCTGCCCTCACAGTCAGATGAAAAACACCATTAGAAGTGGTATAATCGTAATATACAAAGTTTTCTTTGCAAGTACCCCTTTCTTCGTATAAGAGTTTGTATTTGAGTACTTTATCGGAAATCTCAATACGTGTTTGTTTTGCGCATTGGTTGGGGGCATACCAATTGTATTCGCCTAAGCTTTCTTTCAGGTTATACATCGAATGGGTATACCAATCTCCAGTAAGCGAAGTGCTACCTCCATCATTGTTATCTTTTCCACAAGAGGAAACCAATAATCCTGTGGCAACGAGTGCCGAAAAAATGAGTTTTTTCATATAATTATTTATTTAATCTTTAATAATTAAGTAACATCCCCTCACATACCCAGCTGTGAGACCTCGCTGGCTTCCTTCTAAAGGGGGGAGATGTGACACAAAAGCGAGAATGTGGTGTTAATCAATAGACTTTGTCAAAGTTCCCTGTCCGTACGGCTCGTACCTCTGACAAAGTGTAGCGATGCATTCCTGACCCCTATCTTACTTTGGTAAAGTGCATTACTACGTGTCCGTTATCGGTATCTATGGCAAAGGTCATATAGCGGTTGTTGTTAGAGAAATTGATATCCCACAACTCTTTTTTTGTAGGATCGGTAATATCGTAATATTTACTCCCTTCTTTTACCCATTTGTAGTTGTTTATTGTTTTATTGCATTGCCCATTTTCTGGATAATCAAGGTATAGGGTAGCTCCCAAAGAGTGGGCTACTATTTCACCATATAAGCATTCACCGTCCTTTACAAGAGCTTCTTGTTGCCCCGCTACGTATTTGGTCATTAGCCAACGACCTGTAAGCGGGTCAAGATGGCTGTAATCTACGTCTTTTTTGCGGAGGACTTGTATTTCGTCCTGTTGTCGAATATTTTTAAAGCGAAGGATAAGTTCCT
>CAJPPS010000197.1 GCA_905372595.1 uncultured Capnocytophaga sp.
CTTTTTGTCACTTTTACCTTTGTATTTGAAGTAATAAGCAAGCATCTTGTAATAGAGTTTTGCAGCCAGAAAAGCAGTAGGTTTGGCATTGGGACTATCCATAAGTTCCACAATATCAAAAGCAACCACATTACATTTCTTAAATACTTTTCTCAATAGTTTCAAAGTAGGGTACCATTCTAGTCCGCCAGGCTCAGGAGTTCCTGTAGATGGAGCTATTGAGGGGTCAAATGCATCTAAATCAATAGTGATATATACATCTCCAGATACTTTATCCAGAACATCTTCTATCCAATGAGGATTCTTAGCAATTTTGTGTGCGAAAAAGACCCTTTTGTAAGGAAGATATTGTTTTTCTTCAATATCCATAGAACGAATACCTACTTGTACAAGTTTGTGTTTCTGATTTGCTTCAAAAACGGCACAAGCATGATTGTTCTTTGACCCGTGAAATTCAGGTCTTAGGTCAGTATGAGCATCTAATTGTAATACGGTTAGGTTATGATATTCCTCTCCTACAGCACGGATAGAACCAATAGAAACTGAGTGCTCTCCTCCAATAAGTGTGAAGAGTTTGTTTCTATCCTTTATGACTTCTTTGGTTTTTTTATACACTTCCTCAACCATTCTCTCAGGAGAGCTCTTTTCAGCCACTTCTCCTGCCCTATATACTCCTTGTAGATAAGGTTCCGAATCTGTTTCTATATCATACAATTCCATATTCTCAGAAGCATCTAGGAATAGTTCAGGACCTTTATCAGCTCCTTTTCCCCAAGTAGAAGTTCCATCATAGGGAACAGTTACAAGTACGACTCTTGAGTTTTCATAAGTAGCATTTTCAGCAGGTATTCCCGCATAAGTATTTTCCATACAAATTACTTTAGTTTATGAAAGGTAAAATTACAATTTTTCTATAACATACAATTATTTTTAACTTTTCATTGTGTTTTTATTGTAATTCATTCATTTTTAATTTTGTCAAATAGAATTCATCTATAATTTCTTGAAAGACACTTTTGACATCTTTAATTTCTGAAATCAAGCTACTTACTTGTCCAATTTCTAATTCGCCCTCGTCAAGATTCCCTTCATACATTCCCATTTTTGTTCGTCCTTTTCCTAATAATTCTTTAAGATTTTCACTGGTAGCTTTTTGCTTCTTGTAAAAAACATCTATTTGCTCATAGAATTTATTTTTTAGTAATCGAACTGGAGATAATTCTTTTAGAGTTAGTATGGTGTCACCTTCTTTGGCTTTTAGAACTTCCTGCTTGAATGCAGGATGGACAGTAGCTTCTTCTGTAGCAATAAATCGGCTTCCCATTTGGACTCCCTCGGCACCAAGTGCCATTGTAGCATACATCGCTTTCCCTGTAGCTATTCCTCCTGCTGCGATGACAGGGATTTTTACCACACTACATACTTGAGGGACAAGCACCAAAGAGGTAGTTTCTTCCCGACCGTTATGACCTCCAGCCTCAAAACCTTCAGCCACTACAGCATCTACACCAGCTGCCTCTGCTTTCTGGGCAAACTTACTACTGCTAACTACGTGAGCTACTTTTATACCTTCTTTCTGTAAAATTTCTGTATAGGTAGCTGGATTACCTGCAGAGGTGAATACAATAGGAACTTTTTCTTCTATGATTACTTCTATTGTACGAGCACTATTTTCATACATAATAGGTACATTCACCCCAAAGGGTTTTGTAGTATGCTTCTTGCATTGTTGTATTTGAGCACTCAATTCCTCAGAATTCATTGATCCTGATCCGAGTAAGCCTAAACCTCCAGCATTACTTACAGCTGTTACTAATTGCCACTGACTCGCCCATATCATTCCTCCTTGAATGATAGGATATTCTATACCTAACAATTCGGTTATTCTTGTTTTCATAATAATCAAAATATGATGATTGATAATTCTATATCCTATAAAGGAATTGCAAAAGTACAACTTTTCCAAAGGTTTGCAAAGAAGTTTTTCACGAAAAATAGAAATAAATTCCTTATTCCTACCTTTTATTATTAAATTCAAGTATTAAAAAGTAATTTTTTGGTTTGATAATTCACCTATTTTTCTTATTTTTGTCTCTGAAAATTGAAATTTTATGAAAGAATTCCTCTTTTTACCGGCACTACTCGTTGGCATTTTCTTTGTTGCTTTTTTTATCTTCCTTGTCAATGAGTTTTCCACAAGCTTATACTCACAAGCGTGGCTTCTTTTCCTTCCTATTCCTTTAATTTTAGGGATATGGCTATTCTATGCTATCTACTACAAGCACATAATATTGTCCTTGGGGGCAATAGGTTGTACCGTCGCTTTCTTTGCTTGGATAATGAAAGAATTGAACGTTTCTTTCTCTAAACTGAGTTCTGAAAAAAACTTACCTATAACTTACCAAAACTATGAAGATTTAGACTATGAAGTATACGTTTGTGCCCAAGAGAAAGGACATTGTATTCACGAAGTTCCTACTAATGAATCAGAAGATCTCACTAGTTGTTTTCTCAATCACCGAAATGAAGTGGTTATGGTTCAAGATGATCGTATGTCCTCCTATATTGTAAAATTCGATACCTTAGGATATCAGCAATCAGTAGAAATACCCACTGATGATCATAGAAAAGTAGCTTATATTTTAGATGATTATATAATCAATATTGCTGATAATACCTATAGTTCGTTCTTTCTAAACAATGATGAAGATTTCTTGCCTATGACCTTTGTAGAAGCCTCTAAAAATTGGACAAAAGAGGAACAACAAACTTATTTTGAAAACAATGTAAAAACTAAAGCCACTTGCTTTAAAATAGTAAAGAGGAAAAAGAGAAAAGTCTTCTTCCTAAAAGATGACAAATGGCAGTATTTCTACACCGATCTTGGTAAAGAAACATTGAAAACTCAGTACAATTACCCTGAACTATTCGATGAAAAACGTTTTCCTAAACAAGAAAAGAGCTTGACTCGCTACTATATACATCCACAATATGTACAAACCTACCAAGATAACTATGGATACACTACCATCTTGTATTATCATATTATAAAACCTTTTCTTACCTATCATCTAAAAACACGTTTTGAAACTGTTAAATCTCAAGAAGAACTCCGTGCAATACCTACCTATTACTTTAAAAATGACACTGAAACCATAGAAGTTTTTGGATCAATGAGACTTTATAGCCATAAGCATTTACAATATCAATTGTTGAGAATAGGAAACAAAACATATAGGGTAGGAAAGTAAAAGCTAATTCTTGCAAACAACAAAGAACTAAAAATAACAGCAATAATAGTGAATAAAAAAGTCACTGAGCGATATGCTTAGCGACTTTTTTATTATCAAAATTAAAATCTAAAAAACGTCCTTGATGTGTTTCATACTGTTGGCAATACTGTCTTTGGCTTCTGCAAAGTCTCCTTGTCCTATTT
>CAJPPS010000198.1 GCA_905372595.1 uncultured Capnocytophaga sp.
GTTATTTCAAAGGTGCAAAGATACAAAATAAAATAATACCAATAGCTTCTTATTTCATTTTTATATAATTTCACGAATGAAATTATTCCAAGAATATGTATAAATACAAAAATTAATAATGATAAACAGACTAAATAGATATTACTTTTCATTCCATAGATAATAAGGAATAGAAAAAGTAAAAGAATAAAAGATGCGTAATTAGAATAACTTAAACGTATAAAGAGATAGGAACGTAGAAAATTATTTATATTAAGTGAATAACTTATAAAAAATTGAATAGCGAGTTTTAATAAAATAAACAGACCAATACCTATGAAAATAATATATTCTGAATGGATATTATAAATAGAAACATTTATATTAAAAAAACTAAAAATCAGCCAAATACATATACTCATAGCAACCCATTGTACGATTAATAAAAGAGTTGTGAAAAGAGTATTGCTTCTTTCTTTTTTATTGAAAATAATAATATATTTATTATTAGTAAGTAGGTTCAGAAATTCTTTAAAACGAAAAGAATGATAGGTCTTTATGAAAGCAGTAATACCTAGTATAGCGATAAAAGAAATAAAAATCCAATCATTTTCATTTGTGATAATAGGAATCCATTTCATAAAGCATCTGTATTTAAGGAGTCTATGATATCATTATCCAAAGGGTCAGTATCAATAGGAGGAAGTTTCTCTTCGGAGGGAATGGGAGGAGCTTGTTTTTTTAGGATACTATCTTCCTTTTCCAGACGTACATTTACCCGAGAGAGTATTTCTTTGCACTTTTGAGGATTTGAGGCATAGAAAGAGAGATTCTCAACGAGTTCTAAGCTATCAACACCATATTTCTTATAGATAATAGTGGGGATATCTATCTTATGTTCATCATAAAATAGAGGAGATACATTCTTAGTTGCATTTAGTATTGCTAAATCATAGAAAACATTTTCCATTTCTTTTTCTGAGATTAATTTCTTAGGAGGAGAAACTACTTCAGAACAAGAAAAAAAAGTAAATAATAGTAGAATATAGCCGTATTTCACAATATTATTTTAGTTAAAGTAAAGAGAGCCAAAGAATATTCTTTAGCTCTTTATAAGGGATTAGGATATGTATTTATTTAGCAATATTTATTGCTCTTGTTTCACGGATAACAGTTACTTTCACCTGTCCTGGATAGGTCATATCAGTTTGTATTTTCTGAGACAGATTAAAGGACAGTTCAGCTGCTTTATCATCAGATACTTTTTCACTTTCTACAATAACTCTTAGTTCTCTTCCAGCTTGTATAGCATAAGCTTTTTTTACTCCTTGGAATGTAAAGGCTGTATCTTCTAATTCTTTCAATCGTTGTATATAGGAGTCCAGAACTTGTCTACGAGCTCCAGGTCTTGCTCCAGAGATTGCATCACACACTTGTACAATAGGAGAGAGGAGAGAGGTCATTTCTATTTCATCGTGGTGAGCTCCTATGGCATTACATACCTCTGGTTTTTCTCCATATTTCTGAGCCCATTCCATACCCAAGAGAGCGTGAGGGGTTTCTGTGTCTGTTTCAGGGACTTTTCCTATATCGTGAAGGAGTCCAGCTCTTTTAGCTAATTTGACATTTAAGCCTAACTCAGCAGCCATCAATCCACATAAGCGAGAAACTTCACGGGAGTGCTGTAAGAGGTTTTGCCCGTAAGAAGAACGGTACTTCATTCTACCTACAGCCTTAATAAGTTCAGGATGTAGCCCGTGAATTCCTAAGTCTATAATAGTCCTTTTTCCTATTTCAGCAATTTCTTCTTCTACTTGCTTGGTTGTCTTCTCAACAACTTCTTCTATACGAGCAGGATGAATACGTCCGTCAGTAACGAGCTTGTGTAATGAAAGGCGAGCAATTTCCCGACGAACAGAATCAAAGCAAGAGAGGATAATAGCCTCAGGTGTATCATCTACAATAATTTCTACTCCTGTTGCAGCTTCTAGGGCACGAATATTACGCCCTTCACGCCCGATAATTCGTCCTTTTACATCATCAGATTCGAGGTTAAAAACAGAAACGCAATTATCAATAGCTTCTTCAGTTCCAATACGTTGTATTGTATTGATAATAATCTTTTTAGCTTCCTGGCGAGCTGTTAGTTTTGCTTCTTCAATAGTAGTCTGTATGTAAGCCATAGCATCTGTTTTGGCTTCATTTCTAAGAGAATCTACTAGTTGTGTTTTGGCTTCTTCAGCTGTAAGTCCTGAGATTACTTCTAATTGTTTTACTTGACTTTTGTGTAACTTTTCAATTTCTTCCTGCTTCTTATCAATTAAGGCTAATCGATGGTCACATTCTTGACTTTTCTGAGAGAGCTCTTCATTAAGTTTTTTATTCTGAGCTAGTTCATTAGATATCTGGGATTCCTTGTCTTTGATTCGTTTCTCAGTTTCAGAAATTTTCTTTTCTTTGGAGATAATTAATTTTTCGTGTTCTGCTTTTAGTTCTAAGAATTTTTCTTTTGCTTGATATATTTTTTCTTTTTTGATGTTTTCTGCTTCTACTTTAGCTTGTTTTAAAATATTTTGAGATTGATCTTCAGCATCTCTAACAATTTTAGAAGCATACTTTTTGTTTTTTGATTTCAATAAGTACCAAGCGATAGTACTGCCAATAAATAATCCAATAATTGTTCCTACTATTAAAGTTGTTATATCCATAAAAATAATCTATAAAAAAGCCTGCAAGAAGAAAGAGTGTGATGTGTAAACTCCTAAAAGCACGTTTAGAGCTAACAAACCCTTCAAGTATCCACTCTATAAAGTGGCTCGCTTTGGTGGTTTGACTCACCCTCTTGAATTATTTTCTGTT
This sequence comes from uncultured Capnocytophaga sp., assembly GCA_905372595.1. Taxonomy (GTDB): domain Bacteria; phylum Bacteroidota; class Bacteroidia; order Flavobacteriales; family Flavobacteriaceae; genus Capnocytophaga. Next base: position 2,839 of record CAJPPS010000198.1, read on the forward strand.
GAGTTTACCAAAAAAACTATTCTTGCAGGCAGTAATTTATTTGTCCTTACTAATTTCTTTTAATATTTGATGTATATTTTTTAATCTTTCTATATTTTTTTCTTCTAGATTCTTGTCTGCTAAAATTTCTCCAGAAAGAGGAGTTGCTAAAGAAATAGCGCACATAGCCAAAGAATCTTGTCGATCTTTTATCGGGAAGTTTTGCTCAAAGTATCTAATCTGCTCATTGATTTTATCAGCCGCTCTTCGGTAAGCCTCCTCTTGCTCAGGTGAAATCCTCAAAGGATAGGTACGGTCAGCTATTTTTAAGGTTATTCGTAATTTTTCACCCATTTTTATACTGTTTTAGTATGATGAGACTCTGAAAGCTGGATAATGCACTGATCTATTTCACGAATGAGGCTATTTATTTTGAGTTTGATTTCCGTTCTTTTTTCATCACTGCCTAAAAGAGCTTGAGTTATTTTTATAGCTTCATATTTTCTCTTATAAACCTCTCTTTCTTGTTCTGTTTGCTGAAGTTTATAATTCAAATCCTTTATTTTTTCAGCATATGCTCTGTTTTCAATTTCTAAAGAATGTATATATT
>CAJPPS010000199.1 GCA_905372595.1 uncultured Capnocytophaga sp.
TTTTACAATCCAAAAATATTACATACCTTTGTACCTAAAAACTGTCCTTTTTTTACCTACAAAAGGTACTTGATATTTAATCTTATAGAATAAATGAAATATACACAAAGAAAAACAGCTATAGTTCTCTTAGAAGATGGCACTATTTTCTATGGGAAAGCCGTAGGAGCTGAAGGGAGTGCTTTTGGAGAAATCTGCTTTAATACAGGGATGACAGGTTATCAGGAGATTTTTACTGATCCTTCCTATTATGGACAAATTATGGTAGCAGCTACCGTTCATATAGGTAATTACGGAGCTTTCTCTGAAGAAAATGAATCCGATGGTGTGAAGATTGCAGGGCTTGTATGTCGTAATTTTAGCGAATTTGGATCCCGCCCCATTAGTGATGCTTCTCTGGGAGAATTTCTAGAAAAACACAACTTATTTATCTTAAGCGAGGTAGATACCCGCGCTCTAGTCTCTTATATTCGTGATCACGGAAGTATGAATGCAGTGCTCTCTACTGATGTGGATAATATAGAGCAACTCAAAGCACAACTCAAAGCACAGCCTTCTATGAAAGGATTGGCTTTGGCTCCTAAAGTATCTACCAAAGAAGCTTATTTTGTAGGAGATGAAAATGCTCCCTATCGTGTAGCTGCCTTGGACTTGGGAATCAAGCGCAATATTTTGCGCAACTTAGCTGCTCGTGGAGCCTATATCAAGGTTTTTCCCCATACCGCTACCTTTGAGGAACTCAATGCTTTTGCTCCTGATGGCTTCTTCCTCTCTAATGGTCCCGGCGACCCTGAGCCTTTGACTGAGGTAATAGCTCTTACCCAAAAACTTATTGAAAGTGGAAAGCCTATCTTTGGAATCTGCTTAGGCCACCAGCTTATTGCCCTCTCCCAAGGAGTACCTACCTATAAGATGCGTAATGGGCATAGGGGAATCAACCATCCTGTAAAAAACCTCCTTACAGGCAAAGATGAGATTACCTCCCAGAACCACGGTTTTGCTGTTGATAAGGAATTAGCAGAAAAGAACCCTAATATAGAGATCACCCATCTACACCTCAATGATGGTACAGTAGCAGGAATTCGCCTCAAGAACCGCCCTGTATTCAGCGTACAATATCACCCTGAAGCCGCTCCGGGTCCCCATGATGCCAGCTACCTCTTTGATCAGTTCATTGAGCTAATGACCAATAATAAATAAACTAAAATAGGAACACGCCTTATAATATATCTGCAAGACGTGTTCCTACTTCAAACTTGTAACATCTGTCCATAGAACAGAGCTGATGAAAGAGTTTTCCCTATTAGTTTTTGATACTGATATACAAATTCTTCAAGGGTAATCTCCTCTCCTGCTTTCGAGATATAGAGTATTTCCTTATCTGTATGGTCAAAAACAATTCTCAATTCTTTGTCCTCTAAAAGAAATATATCCTCTTCATATCCTGCTTTTTCATAGAAAACTAACCTGCTGATTATTTGATTTTTAAGTACATATATCTTTTTTTGTAATTTCTCTTGCTTAACTACGTCACCCATTTCTGTAAAAATCTCTGTATCAGCAGTTATTTCTACTAAAGGAAGTCCTAATGCTTCCCTGTAACTGTTTTTTAAGACCGAAGTAAGCGAAACTTCTGTTCCTTTCTCACTTGGTGAAAGTTTTCCTTTAAGAAAATTCTTTCTTTTCCTCCACCAAATATATAAATCCCAATAAAGGAAGAATAAACCAAATATAGGCATATACAAACTGTAATACAACCGATATCCAAAAATCCTTAGAGAATCCCTCCATACCTCTATTCTTTCTCCAAGAGCTGTCTCTGCATATCCATTGTAAGGTGATAACTTTCCTCCATAGGAACTACCTTTCGGCTAACAGCTTCTATCTGCTGCCCTTCTTTTGTCCAGAGGAAAGGGAAGAAAGAAAATACCTGATTTCCATTAAGTTTGAAAACTTCTTCCTGCCATCCGTCCCAATAGAAAGGTTCATAAAACATATGTATATCTCCGCACAGTGTCCAGCTAACAAATTCAGAATAACCGCAATTCATAGGTTCCCAAGAGAGTGTATCAGGGGCTAAATAGTACATCTGTCCTAAGTCATCTTGTCCAAAAGCACCACCATTGATAGCAAAAAGTCCTCCTAAAATATCATCGGCTACCAAGAGGAATGCAGGCGGCTCTCCATAGTTCTCAAAAGTCTTTCCTTTATTCCACTGGAATATCCCTCTGTCCAATCTTTCACAGCCTGAACCTAAAAGACGTATCCAACCACCATCTATAAGAATACCCCCTGTCTCATAAATAATAGCTCCCATAGGTGAGCGAGTAGTTACTTGTGCGTTCAGTAGTTCTGTTTCGGCTCGCTTAGCATCCCGAGGTAATACTTCGTAGGGATTGGTAGCCTCTTGCATCCATTCTTGTACCAAGTCCCAGCCTGGCTCTTCTTTATTGATCAATTCTTCTAATGTTCTCATATCCTGCTTTTTTATAAAAATATTGCCTTACAGAGTGTAAGGCAATATCTACTAACATTAATAATGTTCTATTTTACATATTTTTGAGCTACTTCTTTGGCAACTCTATCTAATACAGCAGTAATTTCATCATTAATTTTTCCTGCTTTAAGTTGTAATAATGTATCCTCTTCAGTTGCTCGAAGTGTATCAAGGAAATCCCTTTCAAACTCACGTACGCGCTCTACAGGAACTTGACGTAACAGGTTTTTAGAACCTACATAAATAATTGCTACTTGATCTTCTACTTTATAAGGATCATTAGAGGATTGTTTAAGAATTTCTACATTACGCTTTCCTTTCTCAATCACATTACTAGTAGCTGCATCAAGGTCAGAACCAAACTTAGCAAAAGCAGCCAATTCACGGAACTGTGCCTGGTCAAGCTTAAGAGTACCTGCTACCTTCTTCATAGACTTGATCTGAGCAGAACCTCCTACACGAGATACAGAGATACCTACATTGATTGCAGGACGAACCCCTGAGTTGAAGAGGTCAGACTCAAGGAATATCTGTCCGTCAGTGATAGAAATTACGTTGGTTGGGATATAGGCAGAAACGTCCCCTGCTTGTGTTTCAATAATTGGTAAAGCGGTAAGAGAACCACCTCCTTTTACCAGGTGCTTAATGGAGTCTGGTAGGTCGTTCATATTACGAGCTACATTGTCATCCTTAATCACTTTAGCAGCACGCTCAAGGAGGCGTGAGTGTAGGTAGAATACATCCCCAGGGTAGGCTTCACGTCCAGGTGGGCGACGAAGCAAGAGAGATACCTCACGGTAAGCCATCGCTTGCTTAGAGAGGTCATCATAGATAATGAGAGCTGGGCGACCTGTATCACGGAAGTATTCCCCTATAGCTACCCCTGCAAAAGGAG
>CAJPPS010000200.1 GCA_905372595.1 uncultured Capnocytophaga sp.
TTTTAGAAAAATAAAAGAAGAAAAATGGGAAATTAAGACTTCTCAGAATAGTATCTCCCCCACAGAACAGGAAATTCTATTCTCTTCCAATATCCCTATCGCTTCTTTTGAGAAAAAATCTATTCATATCATCAACAAAGATAGCTCTCAGGTAGATTTTTCGGCTAATTTTACACCCAATACTTCTGAAGTATTACTAAAAGTCCCTGTTAAAGAAGGAGAAAGGTACAAACTAACTGCTTTAGGTGCTTTTACAAACTTCTATGAACAGAAAAGCGACACCTTACAGGAGAGTTTTACCGCCAAGCGTGCAGAAGATTTTGCTAAACTGAACATTTCTATTAAGGATTCATTGTCCTTTCCTATTATTATAGAACTTACAGACAAAGGAGGTAATAAAGTACTCTACAGTCAGTATGTAGAACAGCCTTCTTCTTCTTATTCTTTTCCTTTTATAAAGGCAGACACCTATTTATTACGAATTATTGAAGACAAAAACAGAAACAAAAAATGGGATACAGGGAATTTTTTACTAAAAAAGCAACCTGAGAACATCCGTTATTTTGCTAAAGAAATAGAATTACGTGCCAATTGGGAAATAGAACAAGAAATCACCTTTGAAAATCCATAAATTCCTTAGAATAATGAAAAAATACACTCAAGAATTCGCTTATAACCTCCGCTTAGCTACCCCTATAATTCTCTCTATGCTAGGACACACACTTGTAGGAGTGATTGATACGGCTATGGTAGGCAAGGTAGGTACCTTGGAGCTGGCTGCAGCTTCCTTAGGTAATAGCTATATATTCTTACTGATGTCCTTTGGAATTGGTTTTTCCACTGTAATTACCACCCTTACCGCCGAATCGGTAAAAAAGCATAATACAGCCGAGACCCAGTCTATCCTCTCTCACGGGCTCCTTACCCATACCCTGTTGGGTATCCTTATCTTTGCAGGGCTTTTTCTCTCCGAACCTCTGATGCGCTACACCCAGCAGAAGGAAGAAGTCATTGCCTTGGCGGTACCTTATGTACATTTGGTAGCGGTTTCTATCATTCCAATGATGTTCTTTCAGGCACTCAAGCAATTTGCAGATGGCTTTTCCATTACCCAATATTCGCTCTATGTAACTATAGTTGCCAACCTGCTTAATATTTTCCTAAATTACCTCTTTATCTATGGTAGTTGGGGTTGCCCTCGTATGGGGGTATTAGGGGCTGCTGTAGGTACCTTAGCCTCCCGTGTAGTGATGCCTATCTTGCTTTGGCTAATCCTCTACAAGGATAGCCGTTTGACCCAATATATGACCAAGCTTATGCCCAAAATAGACAGAGAGATGATACGCAAATTCCTCCATATAGGCATTCCTTCAGGTCTTCAGGTAGTCTTTGAAGCAGGGGTATTTATTGCCGCCACTTGGCTCAGCGGGGTATTGGGAGAAATCTACCAAGCTGCTAACCAAATTGCGCTGAGTATAGCTTCCCTTACCTTTATGATTGCCAATGGTATGAGCGTAGTGGCGATGATACGCGTAGGAAACTACAAGGGCTTGGAGGATTATATCTCTTTGCGCCGTGTGGCTATTTCTATTTTTCTTTTTATCTTACTGACTCAAGTCATTCTGGGTGGAATGATAGGTTTGTTACGCTACCTGTTGCCTGAACTATTTTTGGACACAGAGAAGCTTAGTACCGCTACAAACATAGGCTTAGTGATAGAAGAATCGGCACAACTGTTACTAATTGCTGCCCTCTTCCAAATCGTAGATGGAATCCAAACAGTTGCTTTGGGGGCACTACGTGGGTTACAAGATGCCAAAGTACCTATGATACTCTCTTTTATATCCTATTGGATTATAGCTTTCCCTATTTGCTATTACTTAGGACTACATACTTCACTGAAGACCACCGGTATCTGGATAGGACTCCTTATAGGGCTGGCTTTTTCGGCATTGCTACAAACTGTCCGCTTTTTGTTACTCTCAGGCAGACTTGTAAGAAATAATTTAAACTAAAAACTAAGAACAAATCAACAATTATGGCTTCATTTCCTAAATTTTTGCTCGGTGATAATACCGATTATCCCGATGCTATTTTCATTATTCACACAGAATTCCCACGCTTTATCCTTAACCTTGCTAATGATGAAGTAGAATGGCTAGAGGAATTTGACAAAGAGGACGAAGAAGAGTTAGCCTCCTCTGCTGAAAGCCTCATTGAGGAAGCTACGGCTTTCTATGACCGAGAAATAAGTCGTTATGAATAATCTTATTGATTTCCTAGATAGGCTTGACCAAGAGCTGATTCTTTTTCTCAATGGATTAGGGACTCCTTTTTGGGATGGATTTTGGTTATTCATTACCAACAAATGGAGTGCCATTCCTTTGTACGCCTTATTGTGTTGGTTATGTTATAAAAGGCATAGTTTAAAGCAGTTCCTTGTGATAATGGTATGTATTGCCCTAATGATTACCCTCACAGATCAGCTTTCTAATCTTTTCAAAGTACAATTCCATAGGTTACGCCCGTGCCATAATCCACTGATTAATGGACAACTTCGCTTTAGCCGTTGTGGCGGACAATTTGGTTATTTTTCAGCTCACGCAGCCAATACTTTTGCACTAGCTTGCTTTCTTGGAAATCTCTTTAAGCCATTTTATCCCAAACTATTAGGCTGGTTACTTTTATGGGCAAGTGTGGTTTCTTACAGTCGGCTTTACTTGGGAGTACATTACCCCTTTGATATCCTCACAGGGCTATGTATTGGGCTCCTTTTGGGATGGGGTATGTATGTACTCTACCGAAAGCTTAGAGTTCCCTAATGACTTCTGTAAGGGGGAGCCTATTCTTAGGATTCAGTGTAGGCTGGTTTTTATCCTCTGGATCACGGTAGCCTATAGCAACTGCAAAGAGAGTATGATATCCTTGATCTGGTAGGTATTTATCATATTCTTCCTTAAGTATCCCCTCCATTGGTGTAGAATCTATCCCCATAGAAGCACAAGCAGTAAGGAAATAGCCCAGCGCCACATATACCTGATGTGCTAGCCAAGAAGCTACATATGCCTCTCCTTGAGGCTTCATATGTTGCTGATAAAAAGCATAACCCGATGATGAGATGTTTTGGCTCCTTTTTTCTTCAAAAAGAGCTGGGCTCATCACCCTGAAAATCACCAAATGGCTGGCTTGCTTCACTCGCTGTTCATTCATAAGCGATAGCTTGGCAAGAGACTCATTTTTCAATTTCTCATCGCTTACAAAGAGAAACTGCCAAGGCTGGCTATTGATAGAAGAAGGAGATAGGCGGAGTATTTCCTTAAGAGCTTCAATGGTCTTTTTTTCTATACGTTTATCTTGATAGGACTTAGTTGTATAACGGGTAGTAGCTAAT
>CAJPPS010000201.1 GCA_905372595.1 uncultured Capnocytophaga sp.
AACTTATACTTTTCCTTCACTATTATTTTATTTATCAAAAACAAAATTTTAACTCATATGTTAAAAAAATATATTTATTTACAGTTTGTTTTATTTTTGTACTTTTGTCCAAAATTTGTTAAGTAATTCGAATGAAAAAACCTTTGATTCTTATCACCAATGATGATGGAATTACTGCTCCTGGAATCCGTACTCTTATTCAGGTAATGAATACCTTAGGAGAAGTAGTTGTAGTTGCTCCTGATGCCCCTCAAAGCGGAATGGGACACGCTATTACCACTACCTCCTCCCTATTCTGTGAGCGAGTACATACCAATAGCGGAGCAGCTGTAGAATACCGCTGTAGCGGAACACCTGTGGACTGTGTAAAGATTGCAAAGCACGAGATTCTTGACCGTACCCCAGATCTTTGTGTGAGTGGTATCAATCACGGTGCCAATTCCTCCATCAATGTTATTTACTCTGGAACAATGAGTGCTGCTGTAGAAGCAGGAATTGGAGGCATTCCTGCCATAGGATTTTCACTACTGGATATGAACTGGGATGCTGACTTCTCGCAATGTACAGATTTTGTTCGGGAAATTTCTCTGAATGTACTTAATAACGGACTTCCCAGAGGCGTAGTGCTTAATGTGAATATTCCTAAGCTCCTTAAGGAAGAAATTAAAGGAATCAAGATATGTAGGCAGGCACGTGCCCGATGGGAAGAAGAGTTCGACCGACGTACAAACCCTCAAGGACGTGATTACTACTGGCTTACAGGAAAATTTATTAGCGAAGATGATGGTACTGATACTGACCTATGGGCACTGAAGAATGGCTATATCTCTGTAGTTCCTACACAAGCAGACCTTACTCACTACCCTTCTATAGAACCTCTTAATAAATGGATTTTCAAATGAAAAAATACAGACGTAAAGAAATCGCTATTGGCTTTGCCGTAGGTCTCATTGCCAACATATTCGGAATATTCCTCTGGTGGCTTATCTTCTTTTTCCCTACTGATATAGAAGCAACTCTTACCTTTGCCTATGAAGAGGGAACACTAGGAGCTATTATAGGACTCGGAGCAATCCTGAACTTAGTTGCTTTTTTCCTATTTATCCGTATGAGCTATGATCTCAGAGCCAAAGGCGTACTGCTGGCGACTTTTATCAGTGCCTTTGTGATCCTTTTTTTGAAATTTTGGTAAAATATTTCTCATCTATACAAGAATAAAATCTCATATAGATGAGAAAATATATTAAAAATTCTCTATCACTTTATCCTTAGGGTATTTTAGCTTATAACTTATACGGAAAGTCTTGGTTTCGTTGGGCTTTAGGGAAATATCCCAAGTGAGAATGTGGGTTTGTTCATCTACAGAGGCTTTTGACGCTTCCAAAAGCTCTATTTCTATAGATTTTTCAATTCCTACAGGATACTGGTCTTTCAAAACCAAGTCTATTTTTTCTTTCTTATTATTACGAAGGGTAATATCATAGGTAAAAATTTGCTCCTTACTACCTGAAATAAACTTCGTTTGTGATTTTTCCACTACCTTTTCTCTCTTTACACTGATTTTTTTATCATTTCCCATTGTAAGATTAAGGGTTTCCGAAGTTTGGTTAGGGTCTATATAGGTTTTTCCCACATATAATCCCTCAAATACGATATTTGCTTCTCCTGCTAAGAGGTTATATTTGGAATAATCTTCTACAGAAGCTACTAAATAGACTTCCTTATCCACACGAGGAGCCGTATAATATTTATAATCCGCCTTTAGGTGCAGTTCTTGTAAGGAAACACTATGAGCTTTGCCATTGGCAAGAATATCATAAGGAACATCAATATCAAAAGAGACATTCAACTGGTTTTCAGAAGATGTAGTGTATTGTGATAGAGTTGATTCCTCCAATTTAGCATCTGCTAAAATCATTTTGGCTTGTGGCATAGGAGCCCTATTATAAGCTGTTGCTTCAAAAGCATAGTTACGGGTTCTCGTACTCAACTCTCCCAACTCTCCCAAATAGATATGCCAAGACTGCAAGATTGGGAATTGATTATTAAAGTTAGGATTCCCACTAGAGAGAGACAACCTAATCGCTTTCCAGTCTAGCCCTGTTGTTTGGGAGATTTGTGCTTTATAGAGTAGTTGAATAGGATCAGAAAGCTTTTCTGAACGAAGTTCATAAAAAGGATGCCAAGTAGCCGAATTGGAAATATAGCTTATTGAAAAATCTGCCTTCTGTGCTACTGGAGACATCAACTGTAGAATGATCTTCCCATCAGAAATTTTTTCTTTCTCAGCAGTACTTACTTCTATCCTTGCTGTGAGTTTGTCTATGGTTTTCTTAAGAGCATCCTCTTTTTTACGTAATTGATCAACGCTATTAAGCAAATCGGTACGCTTAGTGGCATAATAATCCACTATTTTCGAAAGGTCGGCAAAATTAACTCCTGTTTGCTCACCTCCTATTACACGATTATCATCCAGTAAGCGAATTGTTTTCTCCTCGGACTCTCGCTGATTCTGGATTTTCTTAAGTTGTCCTCCCAGAAGTTCAAGGCTATCCTGAACTCTTTTGACCATAGGCGATTCCTTATCTAGCTCATATTCATTCAAATAACGGTTAGTAAACTGAGCTGAAAGAACTGTTACATTTGAAGGAGCTAATACACGAATCGTTTCTTCAGAAAGGTTATTAGCCACATTTTTAATAACTAATTCACTTGTTCCCTTGGGAATCATAGCCGAAGCGGTATGGGTGAGTTCTACACCTCTAAAATAAACAGTTGCTTGCTTTACTTTGGCTTCTGTAAAGGTGGGTTTCTGTGCCCAAAGAGGCACAGAAATGACTGATAACAGCCCTAATAATAATTTTCTCATATTTTACAATATTTAAAGACTTATCCTTGAAGCATTTACTTAACAAAAGTAAGTACTTCTTCTCCCTCTTGATTGAACAAATGTAGCTTTTCTGCTTCTATCTTATAAGAGGTAGTTTCTTGTAAGGCTGTATGAAAAGCACTCGTATATTCTACCTCTGGGCAAAATTTCAGGGTAGAAACTAAATCCCCAAAAACAAGCTGACTATCTGTTAAAGTAGTGATTGCACCACCAAAATTATTGCAACTATCACTCCCTGAGACTGTTTTTTTCTTCAAATCTACCTTCAGATAGATACTTTGGGTATTATCAAGAAGCTTTACACCTTCTATATAATTAATCTTCCATTGTCCTGCCAATTGAGGATCTGGAAGCTTAGGAGTTGTGGGAGCTTCAGCCTGAGGCACTTCAGGATTATTGGATGTAGGCTGATTGGCACAAGCCTGTACCAGAAGAAAGCTCATCATAAGGAACATTAATTTAATTTTACTCATACTATTTAGTTTTATTT
>CAJPPS010000202.1 GCA_905372595.1 uncultured Capnocytophaga sp.
AAATATTTCCAACCTGAACAATGTGCATTTGGAAGATAGCCAAATCACAACGATTAATGAGGCAATGACTGCCTTAGAAAACGCCCTGCAAGTCCTACAAATAAACCTCACTGCAGAGGAACGCAACCGCTATGGTAGGGTAAATGAGCAGAATAAGCTCCTAGTTAACAAAGTTTATGACTATGCGACCCACAAGCCCGATTTGCGTTCGCCTGATGTGAATTGGGACGAGTTTTTCCGCGATTACAAAAGCCGTAATTACTTGGAAAACCTTATTAGTCGCTTAGAAATCCTACGTACCAAAGCCATTAATGCCAAAACCCTACACGATTATGACAATTATCAGGATAGTTTGGAGGATTATTCCTATACTTCCTTCCGTGCAGGCTCCAAGAAAGTAGGTTTTGAGGACAAGTATAAGGATATGAAGCAGTTTTTTTCCAAAAAAACTAGAGAAAAAAAGGCTTCCAATGACAATAATGAGGAAAAGAAAGATGCTTAAGATGCTCCAGCACACCTCCGAGATGGTCTAAAGAACCTCAGAGGTATTCCAGACCACCTCGAACGACCTAAATATGACCTTCTTCGTTATCCGAAGGACGATGGAGGTCATAATTATGACCTCAGAGGTGTTCGAAAGGACAAAAAAGGTATTTCCGACCACCTCCTTAGGTTAAAAATATGACCAAAAAGGTCATCCGAAGGACGCTAGAGGTTATAATTATGACCTTATGAGGTGTTCCAGACCACCTCAGGAGGTCATCCGATTAAAAAGGCGAAATCCGAAAAGCCTGTAATAGAGTAGGGAGATTTTTAAATATTTTATTAAGATGAAAAAAATTGTAATAGCAATGGCTATGATGGGATCTCTAATTCTATCCAATTGTAGTAAAGAACCCGAAAAAATCATAGAACGAGTGGAAGTTCAGAAAGGAAGCCAGATTCTTTCTGGTGCAGGAGTCCCTAATGCTTCTTTAGGAAGTGTTGGAGATTACTATCTTGACAAAACTACGATGAATCTTTATGGAGCTAAAACAAGTGAAGGATGGGGAACTCCTCTATCTTTGAAAGGGACTCAAGGACAGACTGGTCAAAATGGACAAACAGTACAGAGTACTAGCAAAATACTTTCAGGAACTGGAGCTCCTACAAATCAAGGAAATATAGGAGATTGGTATATTGATACACAAAACAAACGACTTTATGGGCCTAAAAAAGAAAGTGGATGGGATAACACTTTTATCTCTCTTTCTGGAGGAAACAATGATAATCAGACAGGAAATACTACAATCGTTACTAGTGATTATCGATTAAGTAATGATGGAAAGACGTTACTCAAATGGTTCAATAAGAATGCTACAACTATTGATATGACAGCTGACAGTATTCTTAGTAAAGTAATTGGAATTGGTGAGGGAGCTTTTGAAAATAGTAAAGCTACTTCCATTATATTACCTGATGGAGTGCAGTGGATTGGAGAAAGAGCTTTTTTAAATGTTCCTATTACAACTATTACAATTCCTAATGGAGTAACTGTTATTGAAAAAGAAGCTTTTTATAATTCTTCTCTAACCTCAATTACTTTTTCAGATAAGATTACTAGAATAGAACAATTGGCTTTTGCTCATACTCAACTAAAGTCTGTAAAAATACCTTCTTCAATAAAAATAATTGGACAAAAGGCCTTTTTGAACTGCCAAGAATTAAAATCTGTAGAATTAGCCGAAGGAGTACAAGAGATAAAAGCTGCGGCCTTTGCAAAGACGGCATTTACACAGATTACGCTCCCAAGTACTCTTGTTAGTATGGGAAAATATGATAGAGGATTAGAATTATATAGAAATGTTAGATCTAGAGATAGTATAGGTAGAGCTGGTCTTTATTATGGGAAAGAAGAAGGAATAGGTGTTTTTAAAGAAGGAAAGGTAACTTCAGTTACACTTAAAGAAGGAATACAAGCTGTTGACCTATCAGCAACAACCATTTCTTCTATTACAATCCCCAATAGTGTAGAAAAATTAGATCTATCTAATACACCTATTACAAATGTCAATCTACCTAATGGAGTAAAAGAAGTAAACTTATCAGGAACAAGGATTTCTTCTATTACCATTCCTAACAGTGTAGAAAAGTTAGATCTATCTAATACACCTACTACAAATGTCAATTTACCTAATAAAGTAAAAGAAGTAAACTTGTCAGGAACAAGGATTTCTTCTATTAGCATTCCTAATAGTGTAGAGAAATTATATTTATCAGGTACCTTAATTACAGATATAGACTTACCTAATAGTATTAGAGATGTTAATTTGTCAAATACTAATATTTCTTCTATTACCATTCCTGAAGGAATGGAAGATTTATTAAGAGGTTCCTTTAGCCAATGCTCTAACCTAAGAAGTATCACTCTACCTAATAGTTTGAAGCGTATTAGTAATGACTTTTTAGGATATGGAACAGATAATTTAGAGGTTTTGATTTTGAAAAGTGTAACCCCTCCTACTATTTATGGATATATGCCTGAAAATACAATATCAATCCCTACAAATACAATTATCTATGTTCCTGCCGAGAGTGTAACACTCTACAAAAATGCAAAAGGTTGGAGGAATCATGCCTCTAATATACAAGCTATGCCTTAACTTTTTTAAACACTTATTAAAATGGATATCAAAAAATCATTCTTTATGCATGATGAGAATGGAACCTCTAAAAAGGAAAGTTTAGTGGATTTTTTTCTCTCTTGGACACTTCGCTGTATTACCAATAAGGAAAGGGATTACCAAAATCCTAAGTTGGAGGCTTATTGCAAGCGCATAACCTCTCTATTTCTTTTTGGAGATGTAGAGCAACTTAATCAGTATGAAGTCCAACAAGTGAAAACCTGGCTCCAATGGAAGCGAGTAGACCTCTGTGCAGAATTTTACTTGCTCAACAAAGAAACTCAAAAGGAGGAAAAGTATGCACTTCTTTTGGAAAATAAGGTATATACTTCTATACACGACAATCAATTGGAAAACTATAAGCAGCTTTTTCAACAAGATTATGAGGGAGAAGATACTTTCTTAGAATATGTATACTTCTCTTGTAAGGATACTCTAAGTGATTGGGAAAAAGAACAATATGCTGCTGCTGGTTATAGAGCTTATACTATGGATGAGGTTCTTGACTTAGCACAGGGCAATCAAACTTGGGATTTTACAGGTAACGCCTTATTTGATGAGTTTTGGCTTAGCACTTGGGGATAGGAAGAATGAAATAATAGAAAATAATCACCTCTATAAAGTACTAACGAATTTTATAGTCTTTGTAGGGGTGATTTTATAGGAAAAGTGAAACTATTTCCCATTTTTATTATTCTTTACATTCTTATTAG
>CAJPPS010000203.1 GCA_905372595.1 uncultured Capnocytophaga sp.
ATATAAAACTTCTTGATAATATTTTCAGAGGACAAGGATTCATACAATATATTTCATCTATTTATATGCAACAGTTGTGTGAATATGCTAATGAACGTTTTCGCCAAATGACTAGAGGACAATTGAGTTTGCAAGTAAATGAAAATAATGAATTTGAAGTAGTTGATTATCTTAATGAAGGGAAGACAAGGAGTGTAAAAACGCTTTCAGGAGGGCAGGCTTTTCAGGTTTCTTTAAGTTTAGCTCTAGCCCTAGCCGAAAGTGTGCAGAGTGAAGCTATAACTAAGAGAAATTTCTTTTTCATTGATGAAGGATTCGGTACTCAGGATTTGGATTCTGTAAATATTGTCTTTGAGTCAATTACAAAACTACTGAAAGAGAATCGGATAGTAGGGATTATCTCTCACGTGGAGGAACTGAAAGAACGTATCCCTATTTCTCTTACTATTACGAAAGATATTGAGCGTGGAAGCTTGATAAATATGTCATAAAATTATTGATAACTGACATATTTGTGGAAAAATTGTCATCTTAGAAGTATTTAAGAGTGTCTTTCTAATATAAATATGAAATTAGTTCTATTTTTAGGTACAAAGAAGAGAAATAATAACTAAAAGGATGTGGAATACTATATTTTATAGTAGAAAAAAGAGATATTCTACAAATATTATAGATAATGTAAAAGTAAAGAAAGCTGACAAAATGGCATATTTTAAAAAATGGCATACTTTGTGAGTATATAGAAGTAAATTTATAAAAGATATAAAATGAGCGTAAAATTAAAACCTTTAGCTGATAGAGTGCTTGTAGAACCAGCACCAGCTGAAACTACCACGGCCTCAGGTATTATTATCCCTGATACTGCACAAGAAAAACCTCAAAAAGGGAAAATAGTTGCTGTAGGAGCAGGAACCAAAGAGAATCCTATTACTGTAAAAGTAGGGGATACTGTCCTCTATGGAAAATATGCTGGTACAGAGCTAAAATTGGAAGGTAAAACTTACCTTATAATGAAAGAAAACGATTTGTTAGGAATCTTAGAATAATCTAATATAATCGTTATGTTCTACACTTTACAGTTAAATGCAAAATTACAACCTTTTCATAGACACGATCTGGAGGATCTCATAGACGAATTTCTCTCTGAAGAAGGTTTAGGAAGTACCTCAGGAGGGGGAACCCTAATGTCCAAAGAGGGAGAAATAGAGTACTGTGATATAGAAATTGAACTTAATAATACCTTTCAGGCAGTAGAAAAATTACTACAAAAATTAGAAGAAGTTGGTATTCCTAAAGGATCTAAACTATATAATGAAGACTTCTCTCAGGAGGTAGGTACATTAGAAGGGTTAGCTCTTTATGTGAATGGAACAGATTTGCCTAAGGAAGTGTATGAAACTTCTGATGTTAATGTAGTTTTTGACTCTGTTAGTGAAATTTTGAAAGATGTCTTGGTATTTACTTCCTATCATGAAGGAAGTAACGATACAGCTTTATATTTCTATGTAAAAGGAAGTTTTATGGAGGCTAAGGAACAAATCAAGGATTTTATTGCTTCTTATCCCTTGTGTGAAAAGTGTAGAATTATTCAAATCGCTTAAACAAATAATAAAAAAATGGCAAAAGATATAAAATTTGATATTGATGCACGTGATGGCTTAAAAAGAGGGGTAGATGCCCTTGCCAATGCTGTAAAAGTAACTTTAGGACCTAAAGGACGTAATGTTATTATTAGTAAATCATTTGGAGCACCTACAGTTACTAAAGATGGGGTAACTGTAGCTAAAGAAGTAGAACTAGCTGATTCTCTCGAAAATATGGGAGCACAGATGGTTAAAGAAGTAGCTTCAAAAACCAATGACCTTGCTGGAGATGGTACTACTACCGCTACTGTTCTTGCTCAAGCTATTGTGCGTGAGGGACTTAAAAACGTAGCTGCTGGAGCCAATCCTATGGACTTAAAGCGTGGTATAGATAAAGCTGTAAAAGCTATTGTAAATGAACTAGCTAAGCAAAGTCAAAAAGTAGGAGATTCTATAGATAAAATCCGTCAAGTAGCTGCTATTTCAGCAAATAACGATGATACAGTAGGTGAACTTATTGCTGATGCATTCAAAAAAGTAGGCAAAGAAGGAGTGATCACTGTAGAAGAAGCTAAAGGTACCGATACTTATGTAGATATTGTAGAAGGTATGCAATTTGACCGTGGTTATCTTTCTCCTTACTTTGTGACCAACTCAGAAAAAATGATTGCAGAGCTCGACAATCCTTTTATTCTTCTATATGACAAGAAGATATCAACAATGAAGGATTTGTTACCTGTACTTGAGCCTGTAGCTCAATCTGGAAAATCTCTTCTTATCATTGCTGAAGATATTGATGGCGAGGCTTTGGCTACTTTAGTTGTGAATAAGCTTCGTGGAGCATTGCGTATTGCAGCAGTAAAAGCTCCTGGTTTTGGGGACCGTCGTAAAGCTATGCTTGAGGATATAGCTATCCTTACCGGAGGTACTGTTATTGCTGAAGAAAGAGGCTTTACTCTTGAAAATGCAACAATAGATATGCTTGGTCGTGCAGAGCGTGTGGCTATCGACAAAGATAACACTACCATTGTAAATGGAGCTGGTAAGAGCGAAGATATCCAAGCTCGAGTAGGGCAAATTAAAGCTCAAATAGAAGTAACAACTTCTGATTATGACAAAGAAAAACTTCAAGAACGCTTAGCTAAATTGGCTGGAGGAGTAGCTGTTCTTTATGTGGGAGCTCCTTCTGAAGTAGAAATGAAAGAGAAGAAAGACCGTGTAGATGATGCACTTCACGCAACTCGTGCTGCGGTAGAAGAAGGTATTGTTCCAGGAGGTGGTGTTGCTTTATTACGTGCAAGAGCAGTACTTAGCAAAATTAAAACAGATAATAGTGATGAAATCACAGGTATCCAGATTGTTAATAAAGCAGTTGAGGCTCCTCTTCGTACAATTGTTGAAAATGCAGGAGGCGAAGGCTCTGTAGTGATTGCTAAGGTTTTAGAAAGCAGAAATTCTTTTGGTTACAATGCCAAAACAGAGAAGTATGTGGATATGTATCGCGCAGGAATCATTGATCCTAAGAAAGTTACTCGTGTAGCTCTTGAAAATGCTGCATCAGTAGCAGGAATGATTCTTACAACAGAATGTGCCTTGGTAGATATCAAAGAAGATACTCCAGCAATGCCTCCTATGGGAGGTGGTGGAATGCCAGGTATGATGTAATAATTAATTTAGATAAACTTACCCCCAGAAATTTACTTCTTGGGGGTAATTTTTAATATTTTTATGAGGATTAAAAAATAATAAAAATCCTTAATACTTTAAATCAATATTTTGATTTAAGATT
>CAJPPS010000204.1 GCA_905372595.1 uncultured Capnocytophaga sp.
ATATAAAAATTGACAAATATTTTTAATTTATTTTTTGTAGTTCAGTGAAAAATTGTACCTTTGTGGCAAATTTTACCAGAGAATATATGATACCAAATTTTCAATACCCCACCCCTATAGACCGTGAGGTGAATTGGGACAAATCCAAAACCATTATGAGCCGTACCGATGCCGCAGGTACTATTGATTACGTGAATCAGGTATTCTGTGATGTATGTGGTTACAGTGCTGAGGAACTTCTGGGTTCCCCTCATAATATCATCCGCCATCCTGATATGCCAAGGGTTATCTTCAAGGTACTATGGGACAATATCCAACAAGGGATTAACTTCCACGCGGTGGCAAAGAACTTAGCCAAATCAGGCGAATATTACTGGGTAGTTACGGACTTTGATATCATTAAGGACGCACAAGGGAAGATTGCGAGCTATCTGGCTCGCCGTACCTCTGTTCCTACTCAGAGTGTCCAGAAATATATCGCTCCCCTATACGCCAAAATGCTCCAAGTAGAAGCTGTAGGAGGAATGGAAGCTAGCGGTGCTTATCTAGAAAATTTCCTAAAGGAAAATGGCTATATTGACTATATTGACTTTATAGAGCACGCTATCTTAGAATTCAAATAAGAAATGTTTGTTACACTGTGCATAATTGATTATTATTTTTAGGGAAAAGGCTACTATACAGTAGCCTTTTTTACTAGGACTACATCAAATTTTAATTGTATTAACTATTTTTATATTATGAAAAAAATGACTTTATGTGGCGGGCTTCTATTCTTGCTTGCCTGCGGAAACACCCCTAAAGAAAATCCGACAACTACAAATGAAAATGCTATCGAAAGCCCTCTAGTAGGAGGTGATACTGATGAGCACGGCTGCCTACCCTCAGCAGGGCAAACTTGGAGCGAACTAAGGCAGACCTGCTTGCAGATATTTGAAGCCGGAGTGCGCCTGAACCCTGTAGGTGTAAAAGAGAACGAGGCTGTGATTAGTGCTTTTGTTCTCTTTAATGAAGACAAATCCAAGGTAGAGGTTTTTACTCCCAATAATGGGCAAGCTATCCTAGAGAAATCTGCTCAGGGAGATAGTTACGAGAACACTACTTTCAAGTATGATGATAAAGAAGGAATCCTCTACATCCAAGGAGAAAAAAGGTTTGTAAGGGAGTAATTTCTTTTAAGAAATAGTTTTAATCCTTACTAAATATAGGCCCTATATGAGCCTATTTTCTTTTATGATTTATCTTCAGAAAGAGATAAAGCACCATCGCTAAGGATCCTGCACAAAAGGTTGCCAGTGCAAAACTCCCTACAAGGTATTGCCAAAGATGTTGGCTGATGAAGCTCATTAGGGCTTTTTGTTCCTTGGGAAGAAGTGCCATAGGGGTACCTGTAAGGAGGCTTCCTACCTTAAAAGAGCCGATAATAATAAAAGGAATCATTGGAGGAATACTCACATTGGAGCATAAGAATGCTAGGGACTTATTCAGCCTGAACAAAAAAGCAAGGGTAAGAGTAATGGCTGTCTGG
Source organism: uncultured Capnocytophaga sp. (assembly GCA_905372595.1). Classification (GTDB taxonomy): domain Bacteria; phylum Bacteroidota; class Bacteroidia; order Flavobacteriales; family Flavobacteriaceae; genus Capnocytophaga. Next base: position 1,529 of record CAJPPS010000204.1, read on the forward strand.
AATCCCCAGAAAGGAGCAATCCCACAGAATATTCCCAGAGCAACTGAAAAGGCTTTGTTACTATCGGAAGTATCTGCCTCTAGGATATTTTCCCTTACAAATCGCCTAAAACTTTTTTTTTTAACTGCCTGAGAAAATCTCTAGGTTTTATATAGAGTAAAGCTATAAGAACTAGAAAAGTATTCAGAAAGCTAATCCGTAGAAAATCCCAGAAAGGACGGAAATGAGAGACACGTTCGCTTGGGTCATACAGCACACGAATAGGCAAGCTACTTACCTGTACCCCTCGCCAAGAAGAACGTACCAAAACCTCTATTTCAAACTCATACTTACCTGTAAAATAACGCTTGGGCAGATGCAAAAGAGGATACAAACGATACCCTGACTGAGTATCGGGGAGCTTTACTCCCGTTTCGAGGTGAAACCAGAAGTTAGAAAACCGATGCCCGAAACTACTCTTACGTGGTATCCCTTCACTATCCATATTCCGGCTTCCTACCCATAAGGTGGGTTCCTGCGTATTACGTAAAGCTGAAGCAAAAGCAGGGAGATCCTCTGGATAATGTTGCCCGTCAGAATCTATGGTAATGGCATAAGCATAGCCTAAGGACACAGCTTCTCGGAAAGCGGCTTTCAAAGCTGCTCCTTTGCCTCTATTCTTAGCAAAGGTAATAACCCTAAGAGAAGGGTAAGAGGAAAGAAGAGCAGGGGTTTCATCTGTAGCTCCATCATTGACCACCAAGATATGAGAGGTATAGCGAAGAATCCCCTCAAGGACACGTCCTAGTGTTTTGGCATTATTATAAGTAGGTACCACCACACAAAGATCCTCCTGAAAAAAAGAAACCTCACCCATAGGTAAGGTCTCTTCATATAAGCCTTTATTAATTGAACTTCTCAAAGCCTTTTCCATAGACAGCCTCTACATTGGTACGGGTAACAAAAGCCTCTGGATCAATGCTATTGACCAATCTGAAGATGGTAGTTCCCTCTCCTCGACGTGCAAAAACAATGATTACTTTTTGAGGATTTTTGGTATACCAACCCGTTCCATCTACCACTGTACAGCCTCGCTTGAGTTCGGTATTGATATGGGTGGCTATTTCTTCATATTTTTTCGAGAGAATGGTTACTTGTATTGCTTGTTTAGCTCCATTCATTACCACATCCACCGCCTGATACATCACCGGTAGCAGAATGAGCCCCAGCACCATTTTCTCAGCTGTATAGCCCTTAAGAACAAATATAGAGGATAATACGATAAGCACGTCTACATAAAGGAGAATACGGGAAATACGTATCTTAAAATACTTAGTAACAAGGAATCCAATGATATCCACCCCTCCAGTACTTCCATTTACTGAATATACTAATCCTAAGGCTACCCCCATAAAGATTCCCCCTAGTACAATAGCAATAAAAGGATCATGTACAGGTGGATTCGCTAGGAAATAGGGCTTTAGATACATTTCCCCGAGCTTCACCCCTAAGGTAAGCATCCCTGCTCCTATAATGGTATTGATAACGAATTTTTGCCCTAAAGGCCTGAATGCCAAAACCAATAAGATAGCATTTACCACAAAGATGGTACTAGAAACATTAATCCCTGTAGCATAATTCAGCAAGAGGGCAACTCCTGCTAAGCCTCCTGAAACCACCTGATTAGGCATAATGAAGCCTGTAAGCCCCACTGTATAAATAACAATGGCAAGAGCCATTAACAGATAATCTTTTATATAAAAAGATTTTAAATACTCAATCGTATTACGCTTTTTGTTCATAGGACAGTACTATTTTTTTACCTAAAATGACGTGCAAAAATACGAATTATTAGGA
>CAJPPS010000205.1 GCA_905372595.1 uncultured Capnocytophaga sp.
CTTTTAGCTGTTCATCTGTAAGAGAAAATATTTTCTTTAATGAGAGATTAGGAATAAGTTTGGTTATTTGATTAGCTTCATTCAATGGGAGTTCCAGAACCCTAGCAGTATCCCGTACTGATGATTTGGCAGCCATCGTTCCATAAGTAATAATCTGAGCTACTTGATTGGCTCCATATTTCTCAATGACATAATCCAGCACCTTTCCACGTCCATCATCCTCAAAATCAATATCAATATCGGGCATACTTACACGATCTGGATTGAGGAAACGCTCAAAAAGGAGATCATACTTAATTGGATCAATATTGGTAATTCCTAAGCAATATGCCACTGCTGATCCTGCAGCAGAGCCACGTCCAGGACCTACTGAAACGTCCATATTTCGGGCAGCTGTAATAAAATCCTCTACAATAAGAAAGTATCCTGGGTAACCTGTTTTTTCTATAATGGAAAGTTCAAAATCAATACGTTCACGTATTTCATCAGTAATTTCGTTATATCTTTTTTCTGCTCCTACATAAGTGAGATGTCTTAAATACTTATTTTCTCCTTTTTTTCCGGTAGGATCATCTTCTACTTGGAACTCCTTAGGAATATCAAACTTAGGAAGCAGGATATCACGAGCCAAATCATAAGGCTCTATTTTGTCAATAATTTCCTTAATAGAAAGTATTGCCTGAGGAATATCCTTGAAGAGTTCTTTCATCTGCTCTGCAGATTTAAAATAATACTCTTCATTAGGTAGCCCATAGCGTTGTCCTCTCTCCTGCCCCTTAGGAGTGGATTGTTTTTCTCCTTCTTTTACACACAGAAGAATATCGTGTGCATTGGCATCCTGAGGACTGATATAATAGGTGTTATTTGTTGCTACTAGTTTAATATTATGCTTTTGAGCAAGAGCTATAAGTTCCTTATTTGCTCGATCTTCATTCTCTTGATTATGCCGATTGAGTTCTATATAAAAATCATCTTGAAAAATATTTTTCCACCACAGAAGAGCCTCTTCTGCATGCCTATTTCCTTGATTTAGAATTTTAGAAGGAATTTCTCCATGGAGGTTTCCTGAAAGAACAATAAGATGTTCCTTATATTGTTCTACAATTTTTTTATCAATACGAGGCACATAATAATAGCCCTTCGTATAGGCAATAGAAGCCATCTTGATAAGATTCTGATAACCTTCCTTATTCTTAGCCAAGAATACTATTTGATAACCATTATCTTTTCTCTTCTTATCTAAATGGTTTTCACAGATATAAAACTCACATCCTATAATAGGTCTTATCATTTGAGAAAGAGGTTCTCCTTTCTCCTGAGCTTCTGCATTTTTAGCTTTTAGCTTTTTATTATATTTTGATATTTCTTGAATAAAATGAAAGGCTCCCATCATATTTCCGTGATCGGTAAGAGCCACTGCAGGCATATTCCCATCGGCTGCAGCTTTGACCAAATCAGCTATAGAAGCTGTGGATTGTAATACAGAATATTGAGAATGATTATGCAAATGCACAAAAGGTGCTTCCTGTAAGAGAGATAAATTTTCTTGTATTTGTACCTGAGACAGTCCTGTATCCTCCTTTGTTTTTAACTGTTTGGAAGCTTTTTTAAGATTAATATGATGTAAGCCCCAGAGCTTAATTGGAGTAGGATTTTTTTCCTGCACCAATTGAATACTTTCTGGAGAAACTTGTGCTGAAGAGAACCCATCTCCTCTACGAAGAAGTTCAAAAAAACAACGAGCTGTTGCCTCTACATCGGCAGTCGCATTATGAGCTTCATCAAAAGGAACTCCAAATAAGAATTTATGAAGTTCAGTGAGAGTTGGTAACTTGAACTTCCCTCCTCTCCCACCCGGGATTTTACAGAGTTCTGCTGTAATTTCTGTACAAGTATCCAGTATGGGTAATTCTTGTAACTGAGTATCTACACCATAACGATAGTACTCAGCTCCCATAATGTGAATATCAAAACCTATATTCTGCCCTACTACATATTTGGTTTTGCTAAGAGCTTGTTCAAATTCATTAAATACTTGTGCTATAGGTACCCCCTCTTGAGTAGCCAATTCTGTAGATATACCGTGTATACGTTCGGCATCATAAGGAATTGTATAACCATCAGGATAGATAAGAAAATCCTTATGCTCTAGGAGCTTTCCTGTAGCATCGTGTAATTGCCAAGCAATCTGTACTGCACGAGGCCAATTCTCACTATCACTGATAGGAGCATTATAATCACGAGGAAGCCCTGTAGTTTCAGTATCAAATATTAAATACATAAGTTTTTAGAAAATATCACCTTCTTTGAGTTTTTCAGTATTTTCAGCCAATTGAAGTTCATCAATAAGTCGTTGGATATCACCATTAATAATATTTCCTAAATCATAAAGAGTAAGTCCTATTCTATGGTCTGTAACACGCCCTTGTGGATAATTATAAGTTCGTATTTTGGCACTTCTATCCCCGCTGGAAACCATACTTTTTCGTCTAGCTGAGTCTGCTTCCATTTTTTTAGCCAGTTCCATTTCATAAAGGCGAGACCTTAATACTTTAAGAGCTTTATCAAGATTCTTGTGCTGTGATTTTTCATCTTGACAACGTACTTCTATCCCTGTTGGAATATGCTGAAGTTGAATCGCTGAATAAGTAGTATTTACAGATTGCCCGCCTGGTCCTGTAGATGTAGTTCTAATAATTTTAACGTCTTCCATATTTAGCTCTACATCAAATTCCTCTGCTTCAGGAAGTACCATCACTGTAGCGGCAGATGTATGTACGCGCCCTTGCGTTTCTGTTTGGGGAACACGTTGAACCCGATGTACTCCAGCTTCAAATTTTAGTGTTCCATATACATCTTCTCCATTAATTTCAAGAATAATTTCCTTAAAACCACCCGAGGTACCCTCATTCATATCCACTACTGAAACACTCCAACCCTTATCCTGACAATATTTATTATACATACGATAAAGATCTCCAGCAAAGATAGAAGCCTCATCTCCTCCTGTTCCTGCGCGAATTTCCATCATAGCATTCTTGCTATCTTCAGGGTCTTTAGGAATCAATAAGTATTTCACTTCTTCTTCTAATTGGGGAAGTTTTTCCTTAGCCTCTTCAAGCTGAAGCTTTGCCATTTCTACCATCTCTGGATCGCTTCCATCTTTGATAATTTCTTCTGCTTCAGTTATATTCCCTGTTACAATAAGATATTCTTCTCGCTTATCCATCAGTTGCTTTAGCTCTTTGTACTCCTTGGTAAGCTGTACATAACGCTTTTGATCTGCAATAATATTAGGCTGAATAATAAGATCAGAAACCTCATCAAATCGTTGTTTTACAATATCTAACCTAGCTAACAT
>CAJPPS010000206.1 GCA_905372595.1 uncultured Capnocytophaga sp.
AGAACGTTCTCCCGTTTCCCAAAGTCAATTAGTATGTAGCTAAATAGACACCTCAGTTATTTAATATTAAAATAGAGTTCTCTGACGATTCCATCAGCAAGTCCTACCTTAGGCACAAGGATTTGGTCTATTTTAGCCCATTTCATAGCCCTAATATAGATTTGCAGAGCCAATGGAAGGATATCAGCCCGATCCGGATTGAGTTCTAGCTCACGGATACGTTCTTCATAAGAGAGCTTATTGACCTGTGCAAGGTAATCCTCCAAGAATTCTATAGGAAGAGGGCTGTCCTTCTTGCGTCCGGAGGACTTGAATATCTTATTGATATTTCCCCCTGAACCTATTGCTTCCATTCCCTTAAGGTCTTTGGTATGGGTGCGAATCCACTTCTTTACCTCATCCCAGAGGCGCTCATCGGCTTTTCCCTTCAGTAGGCGAACTCCTCCTATAGGGAAAGACTTAGCAGCAAGCACAGTTCCTTGTGTATAGACTGTAAATTCGGTACTTCCCCCACCCACATCTATATAGAGATAGTTCTTATCACTTTCTACAAGGGTATGAAGGTCGGTATTGGCGATAATGGCGGCTTCTTCTGCCCCATCAATAATCTCAATATGAACCCCTGTATGGGCTGCAATCTGCTCTGTGATAGCCTTTCCATTGGCGGCTTCTCGCATCGCCGAAGTAGCACACGCCCTGTACTTTTCTACCCCTTGCACTCCCATTAGGAGCTTATAGGCTTGCATCGTATCCTGTAACCGTTGGGCATTCTCTGAACTGATTTTCCCCTGTTCGAACACATCTGCTCCCAAGCGAATAGGCACCCTCACTAGGCTTGCCTTGGAGAATACAGGAAGCTTCTGCTCCTCTTCCAGTACATTGGCGATGAGCAAACGGACACCGTTAGAACCTATGTCTATCCCAGCTATTTTTCGTATATGTAACATTATGGTAAGTTTTTTCAAATCCTTAGGGCAAAGATACAATATTCCCAGAGCGATTCCCTCTTAAGGAAGTTAAATATAAATTAAAAATAAGCTGTTTGAAATGATTCCAAACAGCTTAAGGTTTACAATATAAATAATTAGAGTAGTTTCACTATATCTTTTGCGAAATAGGTAGCAATAAGGTCAGCCCCTGCACGCTTAATAGCGTATATCTGCTCCATCATAATCGCATCGTGGTCAAGCCATCCATTCTGAGCTGCCGCCTTAATCATTGCATATTCTCCTGATACCTGATATACAGAAACAGGTACATTCACCGCATTCTTCACCTCACGTACTACATCCAGATACACAATCCCTGGCTTAACCATCACCATATCTGCACCTTCTTCTACATCCATAAGCACTTCCTTAATTGCCTCTAGGCGGTTGGCGTAGTCCATCTGATAGGTTTTCTTATCCTTGGGAATATTCTGTAAGTCCACAGGAGCACTATCTAGGGCATCGCGGAAAGGACCATAAAGGGCTGAAGCATACTTAGCCGAATAAGCCATAATACCTACATTTTGGTATTTGTATTTGTCTAGGAACAGGCGGATTTGCTCTATGCGCCCGTCCATCATATCACTGGGAGCTACCCAGTCCGCCCCTGCCTTAGCGTGGGAGAGGCTCATCTGAGCTAATACCGCCACAGTAGGATCATTCTCTACCTCCCCCTTAGTAATAATTCCATCGTGCCCGTAGATGGAATAGGGGTCTAGGGCAACATCGGTCATTACAAGCATATGAGGGGTAGCATCCTTAACGGTCTTGATAGCTCGTTGCATAAGTCCTTCAGGGTTGAGAGCTTCTGTTCCTTGATTATCCTTAAGATGGTCGGGAACTTTCACAAAGAGTAATACGGACTTAATCCCTAAGCTCCATAGCTCTTTTGCTTCACGGGCTAGGTTGTCCAAGCTATATCGGTAATAGTTGGGCATAGAAGGAATTTCTTCCTTAACACCACTGCCCTCCACTACGAAAAGAGGGACTATAAAATCATTGGGAGTTACAGTAGTTTCTCTCACTAATGCGCGGATAGTCTCATTGGCACGGAGCCTACGATTTCTTCTTAAAATATTCATTTTTATATAGTTAAAGTTCCTATAGAAGAAGAGCCCTTAGGGAGAACATCTTCCCTTTTTTTAGCTTTTATCTCTTAGGCGAATCTTTTGGCAAAGATACGTTTTTTTTGTTAAAAAAAATATTTTCTCTGCAAGATTTTGTACTTTTGCCCGTAAAATTTATTCAATGCGTCGTTTCTTTTTTGCTCTTGCCCTTTTGGGAGGACTCTCAGGCTATGCACAAGCACCTTCCACTGTGGTAGATACCCTATATTTGGAAGATCAGTTCAATATAGGCATCTCCTATAACTGGCTTATCTCGAGCCCTTCCGACCTAAAGCAACACAATTTTTCACGCACCCTCTTCGGAGGGTATCAGCGGGATATCCCCCTGAACAAAAAGCGAAATATAGGGCTTGCTATGGGGGCAGGATACTCCTATAGCCTCACCTATATGAACCTGCAAGCCAAAGAACAGAACGGGGACATTACCTATACCATTACCTCTATCAAAGACCAGAAAATCAAGGATTGCTACTACGAACAGCACTCGCTAGACCTACTTCCCTTGGAGTTCCGCTGGCGTACCTCTACGCCGTATTCGCACAAGTTCTGGAGGGTATATACAGGGCTGAAAGCCTCCTATATATTTGCCTCTAATTATAAGTTCCGGAATGATGCGCAGTCCTATCACTTCTCGGATCCTCACCTGAAGGGCTATACCGAATGGAAGCTCTATACGGCTGTAGGGCATAATACGTGGAATATCTATATACAATATGCTTTCCGCCCGCTCCTAAAGGGATTACAAGCTGAAAACGGGGCTTCTATAGAGAGCCAAATGCTCAATATCGGATTAATTTTTTATATTTTGTAATTTTTTTTGGCTAATTCAAATAAAACTTCTATTTTTGCGCCCGAAATATAAATAAAATATTGTATTATGGGATTTTTAAAAGAATTCAAAGAATTTGCTGTAAAAGGCAATGTAGTTGATTTGGCCATCGGGGTAATCATCGGGGGTGCTTTTGGAGCGATTGTGTCTTCCTTAGTTGGCGATGTTATTACGCCATTACTACTTACTCCTGCTTTCAAGGCTACAGGTGCTGAAAACTTGCAAGACCTTGTATGGAATGGAGTAGCGTATGGAAAATTTTTAGCTGCCGTGATTAACTTCTTGTGTGTAGCTTTTGTATTATTTATGTTGGTAAAAGGTATCAACAGCTTGAAGAAAAAAGAAGAACCTGCTCCAGAGGCGCCAGCAGGACCTACTCAAGAAGAACTTTTAGCAGAAATCAGAGAC
>CAJPPS010000207.1 GCA_905372595.1 uncultured Capnocytophaga sp.
GGTACGCGTTGTTCGATTCGGGTTAATACAAGTTGAACTAGGGTTTCTTTTTCAGATGGGGTTAATCGACTGTTAAATAATTCAGTAGGTAAATCAATGGGTAAATGTAAGCCACTTAAAACGAGTTGCAGGCTTTCATCCCAAGGATTATCGTGCCCTTGCCCGAAGTAAATATCAGATCGATTGAGAATGCTATACGTCCAACGCAGAAAATCTTGGATGGTTTGTAGTTCGTTTGCAACATTATCTTCCAAGATAGTTGCAACTAATTCTTGGTTATGTGAGGTTTCCATCGCATTTCTCCATAAAAGTGAGTAGAAAAGTTAGCATAAAATTCGGTATGAAAATTTGGCGTAGTTATACCACAGATGAGAATGTAGAACTATGATATGATACGCAAAATTTGAAATTAATGAGAAAAAATGCAAGACGAATTTGATTTATTCCGTGCGGAAACCAAAGGCATTAAGCCAATGAAACAAGATACTTTTGTTGTCCCCCGCCAAAAACGTGATCAGAAAAAAATAGAATTAAAAGAAGATAAGAGCATAGAAGGCATTAAACTTCTTGAACTTATTTATGACTTAGAAGGCAAACAATTTGAAGCCTATAAGCTCATTTTTAGTAATGCAAATCTTATAAAAGAGAATAAAATGAATATCGAAAACGAAATACAAAAATACACAGACCTCCTCCACTACAAACCTCAAATCATTCTACAAGGCCCTCCTGGTACTGGTAAAACCCGTGAGGCTAAACGTATTGCCAAAGCTTTATTAGGTTTAGGTGAAAATGATAGTTTAGAGGGCAATGAGCAATTCAAACTCATTCAGTTTCACCCCAGCTACTCTTATGAAGATTTTGTAAGAGGAATAGTTGCTAAACCTAATGAAGAGGGAAATGGAATCGTATATACTGCTGAAAATAAAATATTAGGGACTTTTGCTAAAGAAGCTTTTAATAATTGGCATAAAGCACAACAAAGTACACAGACTCTAAAAGAAGAAGAGGTTTTTGAGGCTTTCATTGAACATATCAAAGAAGAATTAGCTCAAAGTGAAGACTACAAATATCCATTAACAGAAGCCGTTTATCTTTTTGATGCTGATGATAAGCGTTTTAAATATAAAGGTGATAATTGGGAAGTTCATAGTAATGGTTTGAATATGAATTATGCTGAAATTAAACGTATTATCGAATCGGGTGTAAGAGATAGACAGGGAGTAACCAAATTGACAACTATCGGTGGTCAAGCCAGACAACACGCCTCTTATTTTCTGAGAATTGTAGAAAAATACTATGAGTTTAGAGAAAACTATAAGCCTACAGTTGATAAAATACCTCTTAAAAACTACGTTCTTGTTGTAGATGAAATCAACCGTGCAAACCTATCAGCTGTACTTGGCGAACTTATCTATGCCTTAGAATATCGTGGCGAAGCAGTACAAAGTATGTATGCCATTGATGGAGAAAACAACCTTATTTTGCCCCCTAATCTCTATATTATCGGTACGATGAACACCGCGGACCGTTCTGTTGGGCATATAGATTATGCCATCCGCCGCCGCTTTGCCTTTGTAAATATCCTACCTAAAGATTTAACAAATGAATTAGGCGATCAGTTTGAGAGTGCGTTATTTGCTAAAGTGACTAACTTGTTCAATACTAATTTATCTTCTGAGTTCAAAAAAGAAGAGGTTCAATTAGGGCATTCGTATTTCATTACTAAAAATACTCCTATCGATATCCGTTGGGAATACGAAATCAAGCCCATTTTACTCGAATATGCAAAAGATGGTATCCTCGTAGGAGAGGGAATAGAAACTACTATAAATAACCTTATCAACGATGAAAATAACGCTTCTTGAACATCAACCCTATAGCATCAAAAAAGAGGAGGGGAGCATTTACTTTGAGGCAATACCTCAGATTTGTCCGTATATATTAAAAAAAGATAGACAGGGAAATCCTGTCTATCCTTTTGAAATTAAGCGTACAAATGAGGGTGAAGTATGTTTGCAGGCAGGCTATTATATAGGAGCGTTGTGGTTGGTAAAGCATCACAAATTCGTATATATAGAGCCTAAAATGAATAAAAAACAGATAGCTGAAGGTTCTCCTGCTCAAGAAGAATGGGCAGAAATCGACTATCTAAAAATGCTTCTCAGCATTACGGGGCTTGATCCTAAAGATACCCGAGACCTCATCAAAATTTATTGGGACGAACCTCCAATTACTATCGAACAGCAAAAAGACACGCTCACACCTTTTCTAATGGTGCAATTTCTATTACTACTGAAGCGTATTGTGCGCAAAGGACTTAAAAAATCGTATTACACGGTCGAGGAGAATCTTAATAACCGTATCAAAGGAAAGATACAGTTAGCTAAACACCTCAAACAAAATGTTTTTAAGAACAAACTGACAGCCCACGTATGTAGGTATCAAGAGTTTGGAATGGATAGCCTCGAAAATCGCTTTTTAAAGAAAGTTTTGCAATTTATCATCAGTTTTAAGAATACGCACCCTAATTATTTTGCAGGTAATGACAAATCTATTTGCGAATTAATTACCTATTGTAGCCCATATTTTGAGTTGATTTCAGAAGAAATTAATATAGAAAACCTCAAAAAACTTACTACTAATACTTTTTTTAAAGAATATGAGGAAGCTATTCGCATCGGGCAGCATATCTTAAAGCGTTTTTCGTATAATATCACCGAAACAACCCAACAAAAAGTCGCTATTCCGCCTTTTTGGATAGATATGCCCAAACTTTTTGAGTTATATGTCTATAAAAAGCTACAAGAACAGTTTGGAGGTAGGGGAGAGGTGCTCTATCATTTTATTGCTGATTATACCGAATTAGATTTCTTGCTCAACACTTCAGAATACAAAATGGTCATTGATGCCAAGTATAAGCCTGTTTATGAAGATAGTAGAGTGATAGATGACATCCGCCAAGTAAGTGGCTATGCTCGCTTAACAGATGTATATGAAAAACTTGGCTTAAAAGATAGCAACGAACTTATAGACTGTCTTATCATTTATCCTTCATTGGAAGAAAACAAAGATTTGAATATAGAAAACAAAAAAGAAATTTCTGAATATAGAAATATCTATAAATTAAGTGTTTCTATACCATTAATCATTTGATTCCTCAATATATTTAGGGGCAAAATCATAGATAAAAGCACATACTTCAGCCATTGTAAGGTCGTTTTCAATACGGAAGTCATTCCACACACGGCAAAACTCCAAATAATACAACACCCGTTCTTTTACATCCTCTCTTGAGGGTAAAGGAGGCATTTCTACGCCAAAAGTCTCTGCTATTTTCTTTAATTTT
>CAJPPS010000208.1 GCA_905372595.1 uncultured Capnocytophaga sp.
ACCTAATATTTTGTATATCAGAACATTGAGTTACAAAATTTATTAGAGAGGATTACTTTACTACCACAGTTTTGATGTTAGCAAATTCTAATACACCAAAGTGAGAAAGTTCGCGCCCATATCCTGAGTTTTTGATACCTCCAAAAGGTAAATGAGGGTCACTGATAAGCATTTCGTTAATATATACGGCGCCTTCCTCAAAGCGAGATACTTGTGATTTTATAAAATCTACATTTTGGGAGAAAATAGCTACTCCTAAGCCAAAATCAGATTGGTTGCTCAGGGTGATTGCTTCTTCAAAATCTTTGAAAGTAGTGATAACTGCTACAGGACCAAAGGTTTCCTCCCTGAAAACCCGCATAGTAGGAGTGACTCCAGTGAGGACGGTAGACTCGTAAAAGGCTTTTGTACGCTTACCTCCACATAGAAGGGTAGCTCCTTCAGCAAGGCTTTCCTGTACCATATCTTCTATTTCTATAGCTAAGTCTTCTCGTGCCATAGCTCCTATCTCAGTGCTGAGGTCGTATTTGTCGCCTTGTTTAAGAGCTTTTACCTTTTCGGTAAAGGCTTCTATAAAAGGCTGAGCTATGGATTCTTGAACTAAGATTCGTTTGCCTGCAATACAACTCTGCCCTGCATTCTGCATACGAGCATTAACAGCAGTATTCACTGCTTTTGTAAGGTCGGCATCTTTACAAACGATAAAAGCAGCACTTCCGCCTAATTCTAATACAGATTTTTTTAGGTGCTTGCCTGCACATTGTGCTACAGATCTTCCCGCAGGTTCGCTTCCAGTAAGGGTAACTCCTTTGATAGCTGGATGCGCAATAATAGATTCTATATGCTGGCTGGGCAAAGGTAGGTTTTTGTAGATAGGGAAACCTAAAGACTCATCAAAGAAGATTTCTTCTAATAATGTTGCTACGCTGGGAACATTGGAAGCGTGCTTTATTACCAGTACATTTCCCAATAGTAGGTTTGGGATAGCTACACGAAATACCTGCCAGAAGGGAAAGTTCCACGGCATTACTCCTAAGAGAACTCCTAAGGGTTCTAAAATTACATAACTTTCTGTCCAATTGCTTTGTAGAGATTGAGGTTGGAGAAAATTGTCAATATGAGATAAGTAATAATCGCAGAGACTAGCACATTTCTTTACTTCAGCAATAGATTGTGTTAATGGCTTATTCATATCAGTAGTAATAGCCTTAGCGTAGAGTTCAGTGTGAGTGAGGAGTTTTTCCTTTATATGAATGATGATTTCTTTGCGTGAAGCCAATGGGTACATTCTCCAAGTATGGTAAGCATTTTCCATTTCGCTTACTGATGTAAGAGCTTTTTCTATTGTAATAGACATTTTTTTAGTTGTTAGAAATTAATTATTAATGCCAATAATGCTAACGACCTGTAATGATTTAATAATTTATCATCGACGTTAATCATTATTGGCATTAAAAAAAAGTTATTTATTAGCCAAGATGAATTTATTTATTTGGTAATTCTTTGTATCCCATATTCCACAGAGCAAAAGATTGTTCATCAGCGTGTTGTTCAATCATTTTACTAACAGGAGTACCCGCTCCATGTCCGGCATTGGTCTCTATACGGATAAGCACAGGAACATCTTTGCAGGCTTGTTTTTTCTGTAATTGAGCAGCAAACTTGAAGCTGTGGGCAGGTACCACACGGTCGTCGTGGTCAGCAGTAGATACCATAGTAGCTGGGTAGCAAGTACCTTCTTTTACATTGTGAACAGGAGAATATTTGTACAAATAATCAAACATTTCTTTGCTGTCATCGGAAGTCCCATAATCATAAGCCCAACCAGCACCAGCAGTAAATTTGTGGTAACGAAGCATATCCATTACACCTACATCAGGAAAGGCAACGCGCATAAGATCTGGACGCTGAGTCATTACGGCTCCTACCAATAGACCACCATTGGAAGCTCCTTTGATAGCTAATTTCTCAGAAGAAGTGTATTTTTCTTTGATAAGATATTCGGCAGCGGCAATGAAGTCATCAAAAACGTTTTGTTTTTGGAATTTAGTACCTGCATCGTGCCATTTTTTACCATATTCACCACCACCACGAATGTTAGCAGTAGCATATACCCCACCATTATTCATCCATACGGCTATACTTACCCCGAAGTAAGGAGAAGTAATAGCATTGAATCCACCATAGCCATAAAGTAGGGTAGGAGCAGAACCATCAAGCTTAGTTGTTTTCTTATAAGTGATAGTCATAGGTACTTTAGTACCATCTTTAGAGGTATAGAAAACCTGTTTGGATTCGTATTCATTAGAGTTAAAGTTGATAGCAGGTTTCCAATATTGCTCATAATTTCCACTTTCTATATTTAACTTATAGATGCTTGTAGGAGTACAAGTATTGGTGAACCAGAAGTAAGTGTCCTTTTGGTTTTCCTTGGCAGAGAAGCCTCCAGCAACTCCTATAGAAGGGAGCTTAATATCACGGACAAACTTACCAGTGAAGTCATACTGCTTCACCTCAGTAAGGGCGGCTACAGTGTATTTGGCAAAGATATATCCTCCAGCGGTGATTACGTCTAGCACATTCTCATTTTCAGGAATAAGGTCTTTCCAATGTTCAGGAGTAGGATTCTTAATATCAGTAACAACTACTTTTCCATTAGGAGCATTAAGGTTGGTATATAGATATAGCTTATCCCCTTTTGTATCAATTACATAGGTGTCAGATGAAAAGTCTCCAAGGATAGTTATTAAGGGAGCTTTCTCATTCTTTAAATCCTTAAGAAATAGTTTGTTACCAGAAGTAGCATCAGCTCCTGAGATTACTAAAAACCTTTGATCATCAGTTACATAACCATCTACATAACGATTTTTTTCCTCTGGAGTGCCACCGAATACAAGTATATCTTCTTTTTGGGAAGTGCCAAGCTTGTGATAATAGAGTTTGTTTTGATCTGTTTTTTCAGAGAGTTGGCTTCCTTGAGGTTTGTCATAAGAAGAATAATAGAAACCTTCATTACCACGCCAAGCACCACCTCCAAATTTTACATCTACGATAGGATCACCTATAGGTTCTTTGGTTTTGGCATTAAGAACAATGGCTTTCTTCCAATCACTACCAGCTTCAGAGATAAGGTAACATACTAGGGAACCATCCTTAGAAAAATTGATACTAG
This sequence comes from uncultured Capnocytophaga sp., assembly GCA_905372595.1. GTDB lineage: Bacteria > Bacteroidota > Bacteroidia > Flavobacteriales > Flavobacteriaceae > Capnocytophaga. Next base: position 3,173 of record CAJPPS010000208.1, read on the forward strand.
CCAATGAAGTAGTACCATCGGCAGCAAAAGTATTAGGATCAAGGAAAACTTCTTCTTTACCATCCTTATCTTTTCGATAGAGAACACTTTGGTCTTGTAAGCCGTTATTTTTGTAATAATAGGTATAATCTCCTTCTACAAAAGGAGCTCCTGCCTTTTCGT
>CAJPPS010000209.1 GCA_905372595.1 uncultured Capnocytophaga sp.
CCTTTGTCATAGAAGTGAGCAGCTTTCACTGTCCCTACGTTCATTTTTTGATGATACCCATTATAGATGTCTATATCCTTGCCATCTCTGGCTATGACAATATAGTCATTGGTTGTTATATTGCTATAGGACTTAGGAAGAATCTTCTGACCAAAGTGATTGATAAGGTTACACCTGTTTCCCTCACAGACTTTCAGAAAGGAATTGATTCTATTATTTTCTAAATCAATGCAATAATTGACCTCCGTGGCAACTGCTTCCAAACGGCCATAATAGGGGAAAGTGAGGGTTTGCCCCTTAAGAGGAATAAAGCTATAGATAGGCGGATCTCTATCCACATCAGGGTTTTCTATCAGAGGACAATAGAAATAGGCTCTTTTGCCAGCGCCAAAGTCCATGGTAAGTACGCCAGAGTCATACAGGTAGTATTCGCGTTTTACACTTATAGAGGGATTACTGAAGAAGTATTTTGTACCCTGAGTTGTTGGTATCTGATAGCTAAAGGCTCCTTTTCCCTTACCTTCTCTTAGAGCTTGCCACGCAATAGTAGAGGGGTTTAAGAAGCGAAAAATATCTGTAAGGTCTGATTTCTCGGTTTTGATAGTCCATACCTTTCCTTGAAAATCACTATATAGGGTAGGGCGAATATCTTTGGTATAGATAAGAATTTTGTTCTTTGAAATTGTTTTTAAGGAGAGAGGCTTGTCTTGTTGTTTCCAAAAAGCACTATAGGTCTTATAAGGTCGGCCAAAGGCATTGCGTTCAGTATAGGTTTTTTCAGTTCTAAAAGCCAACTCATAGGCAATAAAAGTCTTTCCTCGTTGCTGGTAAAAAGAGGGCTTTCCTTCAGTAGTGTCCAAGGCAATCACATCTATCAGATCAGAGTGCAAGATATACTCCCCAGGCTGCCCCCAGAGTCGCACTGATACTAACAGAAAAATTACAATTATAATTCTCATTTTTTACTAAAGATTATAGGTGACTTATTTCTTTTTGATAGTCTAAGAGTTTTTTATGTAATTTTGGAAGTTCTCTTCCTTCCACTTGGCGAAGATACTCATTAATAATCATATTTGCAAATCCTTTTATAATATTTAGATTAGGGCGATCAAGCATCTCAAGGAAGTGCTTGATAGGGGCATACCCTGTTGCCAAGACATACGCTACGTAATTCGCTAAGTAAGTTAAATCTTTTCCTTGTTCCAATGCCCAGCAGATATATTCATAAGCTAAATCACGATAGGGGCGTTTTTCTAAAAATAGGCAGGCACCTATATACAACCAACCACTATGATAGAGAGGCAATTGATATTTCAAGAGGGTTTCTATAGCCTCAATATTATCATAAACACCGGTTAGGGCATTCCAACCTACCCGATGAGAGAAAATCGAGCAGATGATCCCATCGGGGTATTGCGGACAGAGACTCAGGGTATATTCGAAATCCTCATTGCTATGCCAAGCACTTCCTCCTGCATTGTAATATTGCTCAGGAAGTAGGGATTTTTGTCGCTCTGTAGGACTGTTATAAAGGGTGAAATCATAGACAAATACCGGCATTACTTCTCCTAAGTAGGTAGTGTATTCTTGCCAACCATAGCCTATATAATAGGGACTTACTACCGAAGGGATATCTTTGGCGGTAGTTTGGGAAAATTCGGGGAACTCTTGTTCTGGGTGTTTGATTCGGGTAATTTGTGTCCAAAGGGGCAAGGTCTCTTCTGTGGGAGAAAGGACGGAGGTAACGCCCAAAGCGTACTGAATGGCTTGAGTATAGTTTCCCTGAAGTAGCTGCGATTTTTCTTTAGCACTTTGCGGAATATCGGTTAGGAGCAGGCGGTTACAAGCAATAGTAAGGTCTTCAAAATCGGGAATAACCCCTTCTTGCTCGTAGGATAGGAGCTTCTCAACCAAGACTGCTGCTTCTGTATAAAAAGGGGCAATAGTAGGGGTAGAGAGCAGAGGCAATGTGCATTTTTTGGTGATTCTCTCAAGGGCTACATTCATTTTGTAGCGCAAGAACAAAAAGAGGTTTTCATCTAAGGGCAGATGTCCTCCTGTTTCTAAGGCTAAGAGGAATTCTTTTAGTAGGGGTAGCACATACCCACGGTGGCTTTTGTTGAGCTGTTTGTGATAGGGTGCCAGTACTTTTTTTAAATCCTTAGGAATAAGAGTCTGTAAGCGTACTATCCCGTCTATAAGTAGGTCAATGGTAGCAGCAGAGCGTTCTCGTATGCTATCACCTATTAGGAAAAGCAACTCATCCCAGTTCTTGGGCAAGGACAAGGGAAGCCTTTGGGTGGAGTGAGGAAGCCTTTCGGGGGTCTTTATTTCTTTATCAGTATTGTCTTTCTGCTGAAGAATTTCCCGCGCAGAGGGCTTGATAAAATCAGTGTAAGGGGTGATGAGCTCCCAGAGTTTTTCGTCATAAAAATACTCAACGAGCAAAGTAGCCAATGCTTGCTGGAAGACTATATCGGGTTGAGTAAAGAGCGGGATAAGCTGTTCGCGGGAGTCTAATTGCTCAGGAGGGTTCTTGTGGTAGTATTTCTCCAAAATAGTAAGTCCTGCAAGCTGTGATTTGATAGTCTTTTCTGAGGGTAGGCAAAGAACAAAACTGTCTTGGAATTTCTCTATACAGAAAAGCGGACTTTTACTGATTTTCTGAATCCATTTCATAGCAAAATTCACCAGCGCATCGTTGCCTGTACTCAAAAGAGCAAAGAAGCGTTCTTGATTGTCTATTATTTCTTTTTCGGTAGGAGCAAGAAATGTAATCCAACGGCAATGCCAGTTCAGTTGGGGTTTCTTCCAAGGATTGAGCAGGCTCTCCAAGAGTTCGCCTATAAGCTGGCGGTCGAACACATAGCCTTGTTCCTGTAGCTGTACAAAGACTTCTTCCCACAGCTTGGCATCGCGATGCATACCACTTTCGTAGCGGTGTAAGCGCCTGAAAATTTTATCTTGGAACTCTTGATCGTTCAAGACTAAATGAGTATAATAGTTTATCTTATCACTGGAGTAACTGAAGGCAATGATACTTTTATCTACAAAAAGGGGTTCATCCAAAGGGATTTCTCCAGCTTTGTAGAGTGTCCAATAAGTTTCAAAGGGGATGTTCTCTTTGCTATCTTCGCTTAGAGCGTGGTATAGTTCCAAAATAAAGCGATACTTTTCCTCTTGGAGGAGTTTCGGGAGGACATAGGATGCTTTTGAATTTGAGAAAAGCTCTCCAGCAGTAGGACAATACATTTTCTTTATAAAGGTATTGATAGGCTGTTTCTCATATTCCTGAAGACTTCGCGTAAGGAGAAATACCGCCAAAAGATATTC
>CAJPPS010000210.1 GCA_905372595.1 uncultured Capnocytophaga sp.
CATAGGTATAGTAGTAATTTATACAGAAATCGTATAGCAATGTATGATTTGAAATTAACTCCCAAACAATTTCTTTTTCAATGGAAAAGACTCATAGATAGCCATAAAGAAGATAAAACTCTAGATACTGATTATGCAAGATTATTATCAAAGGCTGAAAATGGACGGCTTTTTGCAGCTATTTTTTATTCAGGTTCTATTCCTAATAGAGCTGACTTAGATGCAGTTGCCTATCAAGTAAAGTTTTATCAAGCAATTGAAGATTACAATGAACAACAAATAAAAGCAGAGCTGTATGGAAAAATTCCCTCTAGTAAGTCTCATATGGAAAACACACTTCATAAGATAGCTTCATCTGGTATTGTACCAATAAAAGAAATTAGTGAAGTATATGCTCAAGGGGTTCAGAAAGGAGTTTTTTCAGACAATAATTATATTGATTTCCTTTATAAATATGATTTATCCGAAGCAATTAATATTTTTGAAAAATACTATAACAATCTTACCTCAACCGAAACACACATTATTGTAGCTCTAGATAAGGCATATACACAAAATCCTTCTAATAATTGGCATTTTTTCAAGAAAAATTTTGCCAACAGAGCTAATAATATAGCTTGGAGCATATATCAGGCAAAGATTAGTGATAAAGAGACCATTCAAAAAGCAATTCTTTGGGTAGAGACCGCTCTTTCTCTCTTTCCTGATGATAAATATTATCAGGATACATTAGAAAAATTACTCGAATTTAAAGAAAAAACAAATGTTAATTGACACACATACACACTTATACGTAGAAGATTTTGATACAGATTATAAAGAAGTAATACAGCGAGCTATGCAGCAAGGAGTGGAATATTTCTTTCTTCCTGCTATCGATGCTCAGTATACAGAAAGAATGTTTCGTTTAAAAAGAGAATATCCTCAGCAGATGTTCTTGATGAATGGTTTGCATCCTTGTAGTGTAAAGGAGAATTGGAAAGAGGAACTTTCGCACGTAATATCTTTGATGAAAACTCATAGGAAAGATATTTATGCCATAGGAGAGATAGGAATAGATCTCTATTGGGATAAAACTTTTTTAGAGGAACAAAAAACAGCCTTTCGATTACAGATAGCTCTTGCAAAAGAACATTCTTTGCCTATTGTCATTCACTGTCGGGAAGCCTTTGAGGAAGTCTTTGAAGTATTGGAATCTGAAAAGGATAAGCAATTATTTGGTATATTTCACTGTTTTTCAGGGAATAAAGAACAAGCAGAAAGAGCTATTTCCTTTGGGTTAAAATTAGGTATAGGAGGAGTTGTAACTTTTAAGAATGGAAAGCTAGATACTTTTCTTAACGAGATTCCTTTGGAAAATATTGTTCTGGAAACAGATGCTCCTTATTTGGCTCCTGTTCCTTTTCGAGGAAAACGCAATGAAAGTAGCTATCTTCCTTATATAGTGAAGAAACTAGCAGAGATATATAACCTCTCTGAAAATGAAATTATTAACCAAACTACAAAAAATGCAAAGGAAATTTTCAGCATTTAATCTTTCTAAATTAGGAAATTTTATGTAACTTTGCAAAGTTATTCAACATAGAACATTTTGACAGATTTTTCTCAGATACGTCCTTTTCACGATAGTGAGATTTCGGAGATATTGAATTATATAAAAGATAATCCCACTATTCTTCAGCTATTGCAGTTTGGCTTCCCTGAACTAGACAATCAGGAACAGATGCAATTGTTACTTTCTTGTAGGAAAATTCGAGATTTTCAGTCAAGAATAATGTATCCCATTATCAAGAGAGCCATTAGTAAGAGCGTAACAGAATTCTCTGATGAAGGTTTTGATAGGTTGAATACTTCTAATGCCTATTTATTTATATCCAATCATCGTGATATTATCTTGGATACCTCTTTTCTTAATGTATTATTATACGAAAAAGGATTCAAGATGACAGCTTCCGCAATAGGGAGTAATTTGGTAAAAACCCCATTTTTATCCGCTTTTGCTAGAATTAATAGAAATTTCATTATACATAGGGGGCTTCCTGCTAGAGAAACTTTACAGAAATCACAAATCGTTTCTCAATTTATAGCTCGTTGCCTTTTAGAAAAAAATCGTTCTGTATGGATTGCCCAGCGTGAAGGACGAACGAAGGATGGTAATGATAGAACGCAACAGGGAGTTATAAAAATGCTTTCTATGAATTGCCCTAAGAATGTCTCTCTGATGAATTATTTCAAGCAACTCCATATCGTTCCTATGGCTATCTCCTATGAGCTGGATCCTACAGATGTACTCAAGATGCCAGCGTTATTGGCTCAGCATCACGGTAAAGAATATGTAAAGAGTGAAAATGAAGATTTCAATAATATCGTACAAGGATTTGTAGGGCAGAAGGGTTGTGTCCATATCTCAGTGGGAACTCCTCTGTATGAAGAATTGGATATTATAGAAAAAGAAGAAGAACATATAAACAAACAGATTCAAGCCGTCGTAGAGCTTTTGGATACTAAAATTCATTCTCAATATAGATTATTTCCAACAAACTATATCGCCTATGATATTCTTACTAATCAGCAACAGTTTAAAGAACAATATACAGATAAAGAAGTGAGACAATTTGAAAGACGATTGGAAAATAGGAGTAATGTGGAGGAAGATATTTCTAGAACAAAATTCTTAGAAATGTATGCTAATCCTGTTATTAATAAGCTAAAGCTATGACTAACAAAACAAAAATTCTCCTCATCTATACAGGAGGTACCATAGGTATGGTAAAGGATTATGAAACAGGAGTCTTACGTCCCTTTCGATTTGAAAAAATAAAGGAGAGACTTCCTGAGTTATCACAATTGGATAGTGATATAGAACATATTTCTTTTGAGCCTCCAATTGATTCATCTGATATGAATATTGAACATTGGAAGCGAATTGCTTATAGTATAGAGAAAAACTATCATAAATTTGACGGATTTGTTGTTTTACACGGAAGTGATACAATGAGTTATTCTGCTTCTGCATTAAGTTTTATGTTAGAAAATTTGGCAAAACCTGTTATTTTTACAGGTTCTCAGTTACCAATAGGAGACTTAAGGACAGATGCTAGAGAGAACTTGATTACCTCCATTCGATTAGCAAGTCTAAAAGAGAATCGTAAATCTGTAATTCAGGAAGTTTGCTTGTATTTTGAGTATAAGCTCTACAGGGGCAATAGGACTATGAAAATAGATGCTGAAAATTTCCAAGCTTTTGACTCACCTAATTATCCTGTCCTTGCTGAAAGCGGAGTTCATCTAAAGGTGTATAAAGAATATCTGAAGCA
>CAJPPS010000211.1 GCA_905372595.1 uncultured Capnocytophaga sp.
AAGACAATACGATGAAGAAAATAAATCAGAAAATTGTAATAGGACTCATCGCAATACTATGTGTGAGCCTATTCACCTCTTGTAAAAAAGAGTTGGACGTACAACAAAACTTTCCTTTTTATATAAAGGTATTGCCCATCCCTAAACAGCTACCTCTCGGTGGTACTGCTGAACTGCGTTTGGAGATACACCCCACAAAGGTATATGCCGAGAACGCCTACGCTCTGCGGTACTTCTCCTTTGAAGGCAAAGGGGATTTAAGATTTGAGAAAGGTGCGCCTTTTATCCCCAACGACAGCTATCCCATTGCTCAAAAGGTTTTCAGACTCTATTACACCGCCCACAGCATCGGATCTCACGCCTTTACCCTCTGGCTCACCGACAGCTTCGGCAACGAAAAGAAAATAGAATGCTCCTTGCAGGTGCAGAAGTAATGAAAACGGCTAACTCAGTGATGGGTTAGCTGTTTTTTTTAGTTTGTTTCTTTGTCACATTCAAAAATCTCTTTTTCAATCAGTTTTTTCACAGCATCCTTCATAGTAATATTTAGCTTAATACTTTCTAACTTTTTCAACAATTCCATATACACCCCCTTATAGAATTGATTGCTCTTCCCTTGTTTATTAGTTTCTCTTTCATTCTTTTTTATGCAAAATTCTTCTTTAATTTTTTCTATTTCTCTTAATTTCTCAACTTCTCTTTCTAAGTTATCCTTTCCAATTTGTTCAAATGTCCTATCTAAAATCTCTATTGGCTTATATTCATTATTCTCAAATAGTTTCCAAAAGTTTCTTACCAAAAATTTATTCTCAAAATCTGTATTATAGATAAGTTTTTTTAGTTCTTCTTTATTCTTAAATAAATCTTCCCAAAAAAGAGGTGCTCTAACCCCGTCTACTAAGGGAGTTACAAATTCATTCAAGAAACATTTAGGCTCTTTTTTTATTGCTTCATAAACTTTCTCACAAGCATCTTTATCTAATTTTCTGGTATTATTCTCTAATTTTAAAAAACAACTATATAATAGAGACAGGTGTTTTTCTCCTATACAAGGCTCATTATTTATATAGTCATATAGTGCCTTTTTTGAAATATCTAAAAGTTCTTCTTTAGTAAAAATAATACTTTCTCTAAATGTTTGATTGGTAATACTTTCACTAATAATACTTCCTGTGAGGTTAGGATAGTTAGGGTATTTCATATTCTTTATATAAGATCCCTGTAACTTTGATAATATAAGCCCATCATAATAATCTTGATTAATGTCTTTATATAATCTCAGAATTTCATTTTTAGTTTTCTTGTAAATAAAAGAAAGGAGTACAAGGTATACCCCTCTATTCTTTGTTGAACAATAAATATAGACTATTATATCCAAATATCTTTCTAACTTAGATTTACTGTTAAATTGTAGAATATTTTTAAATTCTAAGAATGGTACTAAATCTTTGTGGATTACTTCCTGAGAATATGACTTTATTTGGGAATAAACATCTTCTATAGTAGTTTCTTCGTCTAATAATTTTTCCATTTCTGTTATTTTTAGTGTACCATATACAGAATTGTAAAAATACCGATCAAACATTGTATGATTATTGATTGATGTTAGAGATTTATCTTTATTAAATAATTCTCTTATAATCTCTTCAGTTTCAGCATTAAGATTTTCCTTAAGCTTAAACTCTGATGGGAGAAATTCTGTAAAATATTCATTTTCAAAGTATTCTTTTTTATATAGTTTAACATATTCTTCTTCATTTTTATATTGTATAATACGAATCAAGAAATAATCTCTAAATTCTACCTCCCCCTCTACTTGTTGATATGATCTAATAAATAAATTCAAGAAACGTTTAACATCTCTAAGAGTGGTAAGATATTTTTTTAAAACCTCAATATGATTAGCTAATACTATTTCATATTTTTCCACTTCTTCTTTTCTAATATGAAGCTTATCAGTTAATGTTTCTATAAGATAATTAAATATTTTATCGTATGGTCGTTTCGGTATGGGAACCTCAATTGTGAAGAATTTATCTGAGAAAAAGGCTTCCTCATTAGAATATGTCTCTCCTATGATTTTATTAATATGCTTTTTGTCATAAGCCGTAATGAAAATAAAGTTAGTAAAAGAAGCATTACCATCTATTAATTTAAAAACTTCAATTATTTCATCAGCTAATAATCTATCAAAATCTTCTATTACAATAACTATTCTTTTATCTATTTGGGAGATAAGATCGTTAAGTTTTTCTTTTTCTGACTTCACATCCCATATTTTATGTAATTCAAATAAAGAAGATAAGAATTTACTCTCTATAATGCTAAGAGCTTTTAGGTAATTTTTAAAAATATAGGTAAATCTATAATCATATTCCTTCAATTTTGATTGTAGGACACTAAAAAAATCTTTTTGGATATCTTGTGGAGTATATGAATACCTTGGGTTAAAGTCTATAACAATAAAATCTTTATTTGAAGACAAATAATTTTTAAGCATATTTAGATAAGAAGATTTTCCACTTCCCCAGCTGGATGTAATTCCTACGCTATAAGAATATTCGGAAGAAATTATTTTTAATTGTTCTGCTAATTGTTTTACATCATTAGCATAATCTAAAATATCTTTTTTATCTGAGATTATAGGAGTATCAGAAAGAAAAATAGTATCTTTATCATCTATTTCTTTTCTTTTTAAATATAGATGATATTAGTTTGTAGAATAGGGTAAAAATTAAAATACCTATTAAGACATCTGTGTATCCAACAAAGCAAAAAAATAGAATAGGGGCATATAATTTCTCATACCAACAATAATATCCATACATGAGAATTATAACAAAAGAGAACCAATATGCTTTCTCATTGCCTTTGTACCATTTAAATCTAAAAAAGGAGAAAAGGAATATAGAGATAATAATACAAAATAAGATCTTCGTTATTATATTAAATCTCATAATAGAGAAAACAGGGATAATAAATCTATCAAAATTTTCTATTATTTCCCTTTCAAAAGATATATACAATAATAATAGTATGGAGGTTATTAATGTTGTTGGAGCATATTTCGCAAATATATTTTTCATTTTGGTATATTTTAAGACTGCAAAAATACAAATAAATTGCAATACATAAACCTTGTGTGAAATTCATTTCTCCAAGCCACTCTTAACCTCTCACTGCCAAAGACAGCCAGCTGAGAGGTTTTTCTGTGTTTACACCCTACCTTTGCACTCAAAATCATAGTAAAGTAGTAACAATGGAAGTAGTAGTTATAGAAAAATCTGTTTTTGAACAGATACAAAAAGACGTA
>CAJPPS010000212.1 GCA_905372595.1 uncultured Capnocytophaga sp.
GCCGCTAGCGTTCATCCTGAGCCAGGATCAAACTCTTCATCGTTAAAATCTTTATCGTCACTAATTCCTTAGCAACAAAATATTGTTCACGACTAAAAAAATTTTCGAAAGCTCGCTTAGTCTAAATCTTTCTGTGCTGTATTATCAATATTTCTTAATGAACTTGTTCGCTTTATTTGCGGGTGCAAAGGTACAACCTTTTTTTCATTCTACCAAATGTTTTTAAAAAAAATTTTTTCTTCTTTTTTTAAAGTCATTCAGTTTTTCAAAGAACGCCCCTCTTATTGAAAGCGGGTGCAAAAGTACAACCTTTTTTTCATTCCACCAAATGTTTTTAAAAAAATTTTTTTAATCATCTGGCTTTTCAAAGAACCGCTCCCTTATCGAAAGCGGGTGCAAAAGTAATACCTTTTACCCATTCTACCAAATATTTTTACAACTTTTTTTTAATTATTTTGTAATTTGTTGATTGTCAGGATGATTTTTAAGCATTTTTTGCAGTGTAAAGAGTTTTAAAAAGTGTTGTAACGCCTCTTATGGGGTTGTTTTACGTCCCTATTTATCGCAAGATTGTAGTTTAATCCTTGAATTAAAAAACAAAACTTACGTTAGCAAGGTTTTTATCTCCTACAAAATTACCTCTCCAGCATTTTTTCATCCTCTCTTCCGAACACCTTAAATAAAAAAATCGTATATTTGCCTTTTCAAATTATTATCTCATTATGTCTTTAACTGCTATATCCCCCATTGATGGGCGTTATGCTTCTAAAACAAGCCCACTACAGGCTTATTTCTCTGAACAAGCCCTTATCCAGTACCGATTACGTATTGAAGTAGAGTATTTTATTGCTTTATGTGAGATTCCTTTACCTGAACTTTCTAGTTTTGATAAGGCTCTCTTTACTTCTTTACGAGACCTATATAGGAATTTCTCTCCTGAGGATGCACTCTCTATTAAGAAAATCGAACAAACCACAAATCACGATGTAAAAGCAGTAGAATACTTCCTTAAGCAACAGTTTGACCGTCTGGGCTTAGAGTCTTACAAGGAATTTATCCATTTTGGTCTTACCTCACAGGATATAAATAATACTTCTATCCCTCTCTCTATCAAGGAGGCCGTTCTAGAAGTATATCTCCCTAAGATAGAAGAACTTACCCAGAAAATGGAGCAACTTTCCCTTGAGTGGAAAGAAATTCCTTTACTGGCTCGTACCCACGGACAACCAGCCTCCCCTACCCTCCTAGGAAAAGAAATAAAGGTGTTCTCTACCCGTATCAGAGAACAATTAGCCTATCTTTCCTCTATAAAATATGCTGCGAAGTTCGGGGGAGCCACAGGGAATTACAACGCTCACACGGTAGCTTATCCATCTGTTCAGTGGAAGAACTTTGGAACTCATTTCGTTACAGAGGTATTAGGACTTTACCATTCCTTCCCAACCACCCAAATAGAACACTATGATCACCTAGCAGCTCTCTTTGACCTTCTCAAGCGTATCAATACAATTCTTATTGATTTTGACAGAGATATCTGGACTTATATCTCAATGGATTACTTTAAGCAACAAATCAAAGCTGGGGAAGTGGGCTCTTCGGCTATGCCTCATAAGGTGAATCCTATTGATTTCGAGAATTCTGAAGGAAATCTGGGCATTGCCAATGCGCTTCTTGAACATCTTTCCGCAAAGCTACCTATCTCCCGACTACAGCGTGACCTTACCGATAGCACTGTATTACGTAATGTAGGGGTACCTTTCGCCCATACCCTTATCGCCATAGAAGCTACCTTAAAAGGTCTTAATAAACTAATTCTCAATGAAGAAAAAATCAAATGGGATTTACAAGAAAACTGGGCTGTGGTAGCCGAAGCTATACAAACTATCCTCCGAAAGGAAGGCTATCCTAATCCTTATGAGGCTCTTAAGGGACTTACTCGAACTAATAAGAAGATAAACCAAGAAGCCATCCACGACTTTATTGATACTCTTTCTGTGTCAGAGACTCTAAAAGCTACCCTAAAGGCCATCACTCCTGAAAATTATACTGGGGGAGATTATCTTTCCTATGAATAAGATAATGAAAGAGGAAGATATTATTGCCCTACTAGCCCTACAACATACGCCTAATATAGGGGCGATCACCGCCAAAAAGCTCATTGCTCACTGCGGGAGCCCCTCGGCTATCTACACGGAGAAAAAACATAAAATAGCCCATATTGAACGTATCGGGAGTGCTACCTTACAGCACCTATTTGACCCTATCCATCGCAAGGAAGCGGAAAAAGAATGGCTATATATACAAGAACATCGGGTGAAATACCTCACCTATTTTGATGAGGACTACCCGACGAACCTCAAGAATATCATTGATGCTCCGATTCTCTTTTTCTTCGAAGGTGATATTAATCTTAAGAATAAGAAAACCCTGAGTATTGTAGGGACAAGGGATATGACCCTACAAGGAGGAGCTTTCTGCCAGAAATTTGTAGAGGAACTCTCTGCCCTATCGGATCTGGTTATTATCAGTGGATTCGCTTATGGGGTAGATATTGCCGCACATAAGGCTGCTATGGAGAATGGATTACAGACTATCGCCTGCCTAGCTCATGGGCTGGATATGCTCTACCCTTCGGCTCATAAAAAATATCGGAATCAATTGTTGGAAAATGGTGGTTTTATTACCGAATTTTGGCATAAGAGTACCTTTGACCGAAAGAATTTCCTAAGTAGGAACCGTATTATTGCTGGGCTTTCGGATGCCACCGTCGTGATTGAGTCTGCTCGAAAAGGAGGAAGCCTCGTTACAGCGGACTTAGCTTTTTCGTATGATCGTGAAGTTTTTGCCATTCCAGGACGCCCAGATGACCCTTATAGCCAAGGATGTAACTTCCTGATAAAAAACGACAAAGCTAGACTGATTACTTCAGCTGCAGACCTTATCTACTATATGGGTTGGGAGGTAAGTTCCATTGCTAGTAAGGAAGTTGCGACTCCTATTTTTGTAGAACTTTCCCCTGAAGAAGAAAAAATTGTTCAAGTACTCAAGGCACAAGAGAAACTATCCTTGGATGATCTTGCTCGTGCCTGCGAGCTCCCTATACACAAGCTTTCCAACCTACTTTTCCAGATGGAAATGAAAGGCGTTATCCGCCCCCTCCCTGGCAAGATTTTTTCATTAGCCACTATTTTATAGTTTTTATCTATAGATATATAGAAAGAAACAATATAAAAATATTGCTATTGGAAATATTTGCCGTACCTTTGCACCCGAAAACAAAGGGGAAATAAATTGTTTTTCATATATTAGATT
>CAJPPS010000213.1 GCA_905372595.1 uncultured Capnocytophaga sp.
ACTTTCTGTTTGCCCTTCTGGCTACTTCTCTTATAGGAATGGCTCAGAATTGTAGGGTAGGCTATGGAGTTACAGCTACCAATACAGCTTGTGGAGGAACTGTAAAAGTCACTTTAGCTTCTGCCGATGCTTCTTGTATTACTTCTTACCGAGCTGTCCTCTTTGATAGTGCCGGAGTGGAAAACTCCCGAGAGGCTTTTGATAGTACAGGTAAGGCAGAATTTAGGAACCTCTCTTCAGGAAATTATAAGGTGAAGATTATAAAGACAGATGGTTCTGATACTCACCCTACTGAAACGGCAGTAAATGTAATAGCTACTTATGTGCGTTTTTCAGTAGATATGACGGATGTAACCCAAGTAGCTGCTACAGGAGAATGTGCCAGTGATGGGAAAGTAACTCTTAAGATTAAGGATGGAGCAGGTCCCTTTGTGGTTAAGTTCTATGAACAGGGAAGCACCACCCCTGTAGCTACCTCTGCACCCACTAACAAGTTGGGTAACCTCACCCCTGTGGAAGTCTCAGGACTCAAACCTTATACAAAATATGATGTAGAAGTTACGGATGAAATAGGTAATATGGGTTGTGGCATTACTGAACCTAAGAATGTACGTAGTGTTATAACAGATTCAGCTTCAGGTTCTTTTGTAAGGAATATAAGTTTGGACACTTGGCGCCCGAAGAAGATAGCAGAACCTTCCCGTGTAGCCTCAGGATTTGTGACAGTTGAAATAGATAATGCTAAAGCAGGTGCAGGACCTTTTACTGTTACTATTACCAATCACGATACGGGAGTTACTGTAGCTACTCAATCCATTAATAAGGCAGCGGGAGCTTCCACTACAGCCTATATTACTCCTTCAGGTTCTCAAAAGTTCGAAGGAAATAATAGGTATAACATAAAAGTTACTGATGGTAGTTGTACCAAAACAAAACAAATGGGATACTCATATGGGTATTCTTCAAGAGCTTTGAAACTTTTTCTAGTACCTTCACTCTCTTGTACTAATTGTAACTTGTTTGATTTTGCTTTTGCGGCTGATTATACACACGAGGGAGCAAGACCTAATTATTATCCATTCCTGATTACTGTACAGATACAACGAGGAGGAACTACTTTACCTCTTATACAGTATACTAATTCAGAAGCACTTTCCAAAAATAGAGTAGGAAAGTATCACGTATATGGGAATAACGAATTTGGTTTTTGGAATTGGTGGGATCCTATGGTATATAAGGTAGGAACCCAAATAAGAGTAGGAGATGTGATTACTGTTACTTATCAAGATTCCAATAATGTAACTCATACAGCAACCCATACAGTAGCTCCTCCAACAACTCTCCCAGTAACACTACTATATACAGGTCCTAAATCGGGAGGGGGTCCCTGTGACAAAGTAGTACTCTTAAAAACATATCTACAAACAGGATATGGGGGAGCTTATTATAATAGCTTTTGTAATACAGCAGGGATAAAGTATAGAGTAAAAGTAGGAGGTTCCTGGGTTACTCCTCCTGCAGGGAATACCTCTCAAGGTGGAAGTTTGTTCAGGTATTTTAATGAAGTAAATAATAATGAACACGTCATAACTGTACAGAATGCATTGGCTTCTACCTATCAAGTAGAGTATGCAGGGGCTACAGGATCACTTGATGGCTCTACTACTAAGGATTGTAAGCATTACCAATCACAAGACTTTACAAGCGCTCAAGTAAATGCTATAAATCCACTAGCTAATTTGATAAGTAATATTTCAGTAGGAGGAACTCCTTCACAAACTTTGGAGCGAACTCCTACAGGAAACAAAGTTTATATAGGAAGTTCAGATCCAGATTATACAGGATTGAAATTTATTACAGCGACTAATAAACTGACAGTAAAGCTAGAGCGCTTAGATAATAGTGGTAATGTAATTAATGGAAAAGTAACAATGAATGTTACAGGTCCTGGGAACTTAGCAGGGAACTATACAGTTACTTTCCCTTATGTAAAGCAAGTCTGGCCAGGAAATAATAACGGAACTGATTATATTTATCAATTTATGGATGTCCCTGTAGGTAAATATAAGATAACCCTTTCAGACCAATGTCCAAGTCGTCCAGCTGTTTCTTCAAGCTTTACTGTAAATGAGGTACCTTCACCTTCTCATACCTTGGATATGGTAGCCACTACAAGTTGTGCTACAGGAGGAGGAACTTCTAAAGGAACAGTTACCTTTACAGGTTCTACACTAAAGAATTATACAGCAGGGTTTGGATGGATGTATATTTATAGGGATTTGGATAATGGAAATCCAAAAATCCACTTACGAGAGGGTACTCAGGTAGCTTCTACACGACTGACAGTGACAGATAACCTTTCAGATACTAGTAGATATAACTATACAGCCACAGTAACCAACCTACCACCAGGGAAGTACTTATTGGCATTGGTAGTGGGAGCTAGTATGCATTCTCTTATAGATAGAAATGTGGCACAGGCAAATGGATATATGTATTCAAACTTGCCTTTCCCTGCTGGAACAAAGATATACAAAGCCTTTGAAATTAAAAATATAACGGATGTAGCACCTGCTTCCAGTGTAGCCATGTGTAATCCGAGTGATGCTAATTCAGGAATTGTAAAGGTAGAACTTCCTGCCAATGCATCTCCTCAGTTCCCTATTACTTATACCTTATATAAGGTATCTGGAGGGAATAAGACCATTGCAGTGAATGGTTCAGGCGTACAGATAGCACCTATCGTTCGTCAAGAGAGTGATACGGATCATAACGCTCAGTTCAATAATGTACCTAAACTTACAGGAAGTGATACCTATGAAGTAGAATTTAAGTCAGGTTGTTTAGACAGATGGATCACTGTACAAGATTTTGGTACCTTAGATAATCCAGTGGTAGGGGTAAGTGCAACAAGTGTTTGTAAGGGAAATCCTCTTACCCTTAGTGTGAATATCCCAGAGAGCTTGTATGATATCCAGTGGAAGTCTAATCCAGCAAGTGCATTGGCGGGTATTCCAGCAGCTACTTTGAAGCGTTCTAGATTCACCTTTAATGCAACAGAGGATGCTCAGTACTCAGTAGATTATAAAATAAAGGCAAGTTTAGGTTGCTCTGTTGTTCTTAAGAGTACAGATCCCAAATCAGTTACTCTGATAAGAAATAACTTCACGGATGCAGATCTTATTTCGATGCCATCGGATCAGTCACTAACTTTGTCATTGAATCAGTGTGTGGTGAATGGTAGTTGGACTTCACCGAGTGTTACGGATGCCAGTGGATGTGGTTATC
>CAJPPS010000214.1 GCA_905372595.1 uncultured Capnocytophaga sp.
ATGGAAGCCCGTGCCAATAAGGACTTCGCGCTCTCTGACAAGATTCGCGATGAACTCTTGGCGCTCGGTATCCAGCTCAAGGACGGCAAAGAAGGAACTACCTACAGTGTAATTTAGATAAAAATATAAGGAACTAATTATTAAGGACTAGGTTTATAAAATATGGACACATAATGAATTTATATTATAAACAAGTACAGATATTAGTTTTTTGTCTGATTACTTTTATATCAAATATTGCATTATCACAAAATATAAAAGTAACCTATGCTTATGGGAGTAAGGATAAAGAAATTCAAGAATTAATGGATTTCGAAAACATCTACTCTGAACAGTTAATTTTTGAAGGGGCTCCTCTTGAAGGAAAACATTATGAAATTAATATACAGGAGTTTACCCATGGAGAAAAGACAAATACAAAGCTCCTTTTTGATTCCTCAGAGATGGAATTTTTCAGGAATAATTCAAAAGAATTATCCTTAAAGTTCCTTTTTAAAATCTCTGAGGGAAAACTAAAATCTATTGTGAAAGGGATGCACTTTAGCAGTGCTAAAGTATATAATGAATTGAAAGACAATGCTGATTGGTATGTGTTAAAAGATTTTTTTGGATCAGAAAAAGAATGGTTTATTTCAGGTAATTTAAATAGAGATATACCCATTTTGGCTATTATTACCCCAAGCATGAATGCAGATGGGACAAAATCTTATTGTAAAGTAGTTCAATCAGAAATAATTCCTGAAGAATTCGGATTGCATTTCAAAATTCCACATTATTTTTTAATAACTATCAAATTTAAAGAAAAATGAAATTTTTTATTGTCCTATTTTTACTCATAAGTGATATTGTCTTTGCTCAGGAAGAAGCCTTTGCGGTAATCAATGACAAAGATGGTTATGTAAATGTACGAAAAGGAAAAAGTGCCCAAAGTAAGGTACTTAAAAGACTCAATAACAAGACCATTGTCTTTGTATATAATTACGATAAGGCAACAGACGGCAATTGGATCTATACCGATGAAGAAGGGTATATTTATAATGATAGAGTCAAGTGGATACATAAATTCCCTATAATAGCCAAAGGTATTGCCAAAGGAAATACTATTGTCTTTGAAGGAAAAGAAATTCAAGTCGTCCTTACTTCTGGAAAGTTTGACAAGAGCAAACATTCATTTGAATATTTCAAGAATTCTCCCACTGGAATAGAAGTGATAGACGATCAGCTTCCCTATGGTACTGACGGTAAAATGCCAACTACAGAATATAAGAGTATTGTAATAAACATTCACGGAAAACAGGTGTCCCTTCCCAAAGATGCTTATAGCGATTTGTATGAACCTACTTTCCGTACAGACCATAATTTTGTCTATTATGACAAAGACGCTGATATACTCTATATAGTAGCAAATAATAATTATGCTGAGCGCCCTTATAAGGTTTGTTGGCAGATTGAAAAAGGGGTCTATAAAGGTAGAAAAGTAAGCGAACTTGTCTACTAAGCTATTAACCATTAAAATAATATAGGTAACATACACTTACAAAAAAAAAATAACGATAGAAAGAAACATATCCTAATGATTATAAAGACTTTGGAGGACTTAGAGTTCCCAACCCTTTTAGCTTTAGTTGCTGCGCATGCCCTCACACCCAAAGGGAAAGAAAAGGTGCTTGCGCTAAAACCATTGATTAATAGAGAAACTATTACGACTCTCCTTAACCAAACCAATGAGTATCTTACCTCTCTGGAAACACAAAACTATATTCCTTCCCATAACTTTGAGGAAATTGACCACGAAATACGCTTCCTAAGCATAGAGAATAGCCTTCTGGAACCCCATTCGTTCGCTAAGATTCGTTCTTTGAGCCAAACGGTCAATGCCCATTTGCTTTTCTTCAAGAAGTTTTATGATTATTACCCTACTATTGCTTCTCTTTCCAAAGAAGTTCCTTATACAGAAGAAATTGTAGACGCCATAGACCGAGTCTTGGATAAGTTTAGCGAGGTTAAGTCCGATGCTTCCGAGAAGCTTTTCCAAGTACGCTCTGAAATAAGTACGCTCAAGGGAAAGATAAATCAGAGCTTCTCCCGCGCCCTCTCTGAGTATAATGCTTTGGATTACTTGGACGACATTCGGGAGACGGTGGTTGAGAACAGGCGCGTGCTTGCCGTAAAAGCTACTTACAAGCGCAAGGTACGTGGTACGGTGCTCGGAAGCTCCAAAACGGGTAGCATCATCTATATAGAGCCTCACATTACCGAACAATACTCACGCGAACTCTCTCACTTGCTTCACGAAGAAAAAGAAGAGATAAGACGAATCCTCCTGAAACTTACCAATACCCTAAGACCTTTTTCTGACCTTCTGGTACAGGAACAGGAGTATTTGGTTATGATAGACATAATTGCCGCTAAGGCTTACTTTGCCAAAGAAACCCATTCCCTCCTTCCTGAACTGACAGAAGAGCGTGTGCTGGAGCTTCGGGAGGCTTATCATCCTTTACTTTTTCTAAGTAATGCTAAGAAAGGAAAGCAGACATTTCCACAAACTATTCGCTTAGATGATCAACAACGTATTATTGTTATCTCAGGACCTAATGCTGGAGGAAAAAGCATTACCCTTAAAACCATTGGATTATTACAGCTGATGTTACAAACAGGTTTGCTTCTCCCCGTACACAGACTGAGCAAATTACCCATATTCACTCATATCTTAACCGATATAGGGGATAACCAATCCATTGAAAACCATCTAAGTACTTATAGTTATCGTCTTAAGAATATGAACTACTTTCTTAAGAAATGTAACCAGACAACCCTTTTCCTTATTGATGAGTTCGGGACAGGAAGCGACCCTGAACTCGGAGGCGCCTTGGCGGAAATCTTCTTGGAGGAGTTCTACCACAGAAAAGCCTTTGGTGTTATAACTACTCATTATGCTAACCTAAAGATATTAGCCAACGAACTCCCCTTCGCTACGAATGCCAATATGCTTTTCAACGATAAAACCTTGGAACCCATCTACAAACTTATTGTAGGAGAGGCGGGAAGTTCCTTTACCTTTGAGGTCGCTCAGAAAAACGGTATTCCCTATAGCCTTATCAATCGTGCCAAAAAGCGCATTGAAAAAGGAAAGGTAAGATTCGACGCTACCATTGCCAAATTACAGAAAGAACGTTCGCAAATGGAAAAAACTACTTCCTCTCTTAAGGAAGAAGAGGAAAAAACCCGTGAGGAAGCAAAGAGATTGGAAACACTCAATAATAAAAT
>CAJPPS010000215.1 GCA_905372595.1 uncultured Capnocytophaga sp.
TTTATATATTAAGCTAATAAAAATAATAGGTATAAAAAATTAGTTATAAAGATAGGTAAGAAATTATAGAAAATAAAATAGAGCTATAGAATCTCAGGTAAAATTCTATAGCTCTATAATTTTGAATTATTTAAAGGACGCTTACAAAGAGGGTATCCCCTTCCTTGCTTACCGCAGCTACTTTCTTAGCAGTTAGCCCCTTGATGGCTTTGTCCCATTTCTTATTAGAAAGGTTAGCTTTAAGGTCTTCCAAAGGTAGCTTATTGTCTTTTTTAAGGAGTTCCATAAGGAGTTTTTCATCGTCAGAGAGTTCTATTTCCTTGCGTTCGGGTCTCATCTGAGGGAAGAAGAGTACTTCCTGTATGGTTTCGTTATTGGTTAGGAACATAATGAGCCTATCCATCCCAATTCCCAACCCTGAAGTAGGAGGCATACCATATTCTAAGGCACGTAAGAAGTCTTGGTCTATGAACATTGCTTCATCGTCGCCACGTTCGGAGAGTGCCATTTGTGCCTCAAAGCGTTCGCGCTGGTCTATAGGATCGTTAAGCTCAGAATAAGCGTTAGCTATCTCCTTTCCACAGACCATTAGCTCAAATCGTTCGGTGAGGTTCTTATCATCGCGATGTTCTTTGGTAAGCGGCGACATTTCTTTGGGGTAGTCAGTGATAAAAGTAGGCTGGATAAAGTTACCTTCGCACTTCTCACCAAATATTTCATCAATCAGTTTTCCTTTGCCCATCGTATCATCAACTTCTATACCAATGGATTGAGCAAAAGCCCTGAGTTCGGCTTCACTTTTTCCTGTGATATCAAATCCTGTGAACCTTTTAATAGCTTCGGTCATAGTTACACGAGGATAAGGGGCTTTGAAATCTACTTCGTGCTTACCAAAAGTGGTTTTAGTGGTACCATTCACTGCCTTGGCGCAGTACTCCAAGAGATTTTCGGTGAATTCCATCATCCAGTTATAGTCCTTATACGCCACGTAGATCTCCATTCCAGTAAATTCTGGGTTGTGCGTTCTGTCCATCCCCTCGTTGCGGAAGTTTTTGGCAAATTCATACACGCCGTCAAAGCCTCCCACAATGAGACGCTTAAGATAGAGTTCGTTGGCTATACGCATATAGAGCGGAATGTCCAGTGCATTGTGATGAGTAATAAACGGACGTGCCGAAGCCCCCCCAGGGATTGCTTGAAGTATAGGCGTTTCTACCTCTATGTACCCGTGATTATTGAAGTACTCTCGCATAGCATTGAATAGGCGATTACGCTTAAGGAAGACCTCTTTCACGTGAGGATTGACCACCAAATCCACGTAGCGCATACGATAACGTTGTTCTACATCGTTAAATTCATCGTGTACCTTTCCTTGCGCATCTATTTTTGGGAGCGGGAGTGGGCGTAGGGTCTTGCACAACACCTTGAATTGCTTCACCTCAATAGACTTTTCCCCCATATTAGTTGTGAAAAGGGTACCTTCCACCCCGATGAAGTCGCCTAAGTCAAGTAGTTTCTTAAATACTTCATTGTAGAGGGTCTTGTCCTCCCCTGGGCAGAGGTCATCGCGCTTGAAGTAGAGCTGTACACGCCCCGAACTATCCTGCAAAGTAGCGAAAGAAGCCTTTCCCTGAATACGGAAAGACATCAAGCGCCCCGCTACGGTTACTTCCTTACCTTCTTCATACTGAGTTTCTATGTCTTTAGCGAGGAAGTTTACAGGGAATAGCTCTGCAGGATACGGATTGATGCCTAATTCCCTGAGCTTTGCGAGCTTCTCTCGACGAATGAGTTCTTGTTCGGTCATTTTATATAGATTTATGAGGGCAAAAGTACAAAATAATGATTAATGAGCAAAGATAAAGGGCTAATTATTAACAGTATTTTTGCTATGATAGTTTGTCCTCCAGAAAGAAAGTTTGTTTCAGTTCGTCTATACTAAGAGCTATATAATCTTGCCCAAATTCTTTACCTATCTGATAAAGTCTTCTTTTAGCTTCTTGTAGCACATCGGGGCTGAATACTGCATAATATTTATTATGAATAGGAGGTTCTTCACCCAATAAGGTAATAGAATCTGTGAATTTTTTTAGAAATTCTTTTCTCTTCTTACTATTTCCAAAGTGGGTATTAGGATTAATAATGCCTAATTTCAATTCTACTAAAATGACTCTTTTGGTGTCATTAGAGATTACAAAACAAGTATCTACAGAGCTGTCTTTGTCTTTTCTTAACTCAATGGCTCTTTTTTCTTGGACATCATCTAAATCAATAGTTTCTACTTCTGTAAAGAGATCAGCAGATAATTTTAGATCTTTTCTAATAATGAGGTTTAAGTCCTTTACACAAGAAGGATACTTTTGGGCAATAGGGTGAAGTAGGGTGACCTCTTTACTGTATTTCATCATCTATACTATATTGACTAATTCTATCTATAGCGATATTAAAGGAACCAAAAATAGGTGCAATATCACTTCCTAAAGCTCGGTAATTATACAAATAGTCTTCTTCAGTTTTTTCAGCTAAATAGTAATTTACATTATCCAATACGCCTTCTTTTTCAGCTATATAGCGAATAGCACTCACCATGTCAGGGTTATGACTTGCCAAAAAGAATTTTACGCCTATATGCTTGTGTAAGAGCACGATCATACGGGCATATTCTACAATCCATTGGGGGTGTAGGTGCGATTCAGGCTCGTCTATAATTAGCAATGTACGATTATCTATATGTCCGTTTTTGAGTAACAGCTGAATGATTGAAAAAGCCTTAATCCCTGTGGCTACTTCACTGAGATCAAATTCTTTTCCATCTTCTCGTAAAAAAGTAAGTGTACTTAAAGTTCCTAAGGTGAATCTAACGGCTTCTCCCTTTATATTTTTTGATATTGATGTATATATATCATTATTATAAAGATCAGAGAGATTTTTATCTTCAAAAAAAATAAATTTTGTAAGGTCACTCCAATGTTTATTAGAGGAACTTCCAGCCCCAAGAGACATAGGAGAGTCTATATAAATAGCTTTCTGTACAGAAAAAGGAATAGATAAAGTTGGTTTTTCTAATGAAACTATAACTTCTTTTTCTTCTAATACTTCAAAACTCTTGGGTAGTTTCTTATCTCTAAAAACATTCAATAATTTTTCAGTAAATAAGGAAATTGGTCGTGAATGAACTTTATCAATAGCTTTTTCTATTTTCTGATTAATAAAGGAGATAATATTCTCTAAAGTGTTATCTATTCCATCACCTAATATATTAC
>CAJPPS010000216.1 GCA_905372595.1 uncultured Capnocytophaga sp.
GAATAATAAGGTATTGACTGTAGGTTCTTTAGCCTTTGACACCATTGAGACACCTTTTACAAAAATAGAAAAAACTATGGGAGGAGCAGCGTCTTATAGTGCCTTGGCTACATCTATATTTGATGTGGAACAAACATTAGTATCGGTTGTAGGAGAGGATTATCCTTCTTCTTTTATGCAAGTTTTTGTAGATCGTGAAATAGATATCTCTGGAGTAGAAATTGTAAAAGGAGAAGATACTTTCTTCTGGAGCGGTCGTTATAAGACCAATATGAACGAAAGGGAAACACTTGAGACGAAAGAAAATGTATTGAGAGATTATACACCAATATTACCCCTTAATTTTAGAGATGCTTCCTTCATCCTCTTAGGAAACTTAAGCCCCAAAACTCAGCTACAGGTCTTGGAACAGCTTGAAAATCCCAAGCTAATATTATTGGATACAATGAACTATTGGATAGAACACAGTTCTGAACTACTCGAACAAGTAATCTCCAAAATAGATGTTCTTTGTATAAATGAAGAAGAAGCCCAATGCCTTACCAAAGAAAGAAGCCTTATTAAAATGGCAAAAACACTCCAAGATAAAGGTGTTTCTTATATAATTATAAAAAGAGGAGAATATGGAGCTATGCTCTTCCATCAGGATAAGTGTTTCTTTACACCTGCCTTACCCTTAATAGATGTATGTGACCCCACAGGAGCAGGTGATACTTTTGCAGGAGGATTCATAGGATATATAGCCAAAACAGGAGATACTTCTTTTGAAAATATGAAAAATGCACTTGCATATGCCACGACCTTAGCTTCTTTCTGTGTAGAAAATATAGGAACTGAACGATTACTTACAGTAAGCAAAGAAGAAGTACTTCGTCGTCTTTTCTGCTTAAAAGAATTAACCCAATTTGATATTAATATTGTTTAGAAAATGAGTGATGCTATAAAACACGAATGTGGAATTGCTCTTCTAAGACTTCTCAAGCCTTTAGAGTATTATAAGGAAAAATATGGATCCGCTTTCTATGGTATCCATAAAATGTATCTGTTAATGGAAAAACAACATAACAGAGGACAAGATGGAGCTGGAATTGCCAATATAAAGTTGGATATGGAGGCTGGAGAACGCTATATTAACAGAGTTCGCTCAAATGATACCCAATCTATTCAGGATATTTTTAAGCAAATAACCTCACATATCAATGATATATTAAAAGCATCTCCTGAAATCAAAGATAATATACCAGAACTAAAACGTCTTATTCCATATTTGGGAGAAGTATATTTAGGACACGTTCGTTATGGTACTTTTGGGAAAAATAGTATAGAAAATGTACATCCTTTCCTAAGAGAAAATAATTGGATTTACCGAAATCTAATCTTAGCTGGGAACTTTAATATGACTAATGTTACTGAACTATTTAATAGATTAGTAGAATTAGGACAACACCCTATAGCAAAATCAGATACTATTACCATTATGGAACGTATTGGGCATTTCTTGGATATGGAAGTGGAGGAATGCTACCGAAGACTCAAACAAAATGGAATAAGTAAAAAAGAAGCTTCTCCTCTGATAATGGAACAGCTAGACGTGATTAAAATTCTCAAAAAAGCAGCTTCCCGATGGGATGGAGGTTATGCTATGGCTGGAATTATAGGGCACGGAGATGCGTTTGTAATACGTGATCCTGCAGGTATTCGTCCTGCTTATTATTACAAAGATGATGAGATAGTTGTAGTAGCTTCTGAAAGAGCTGTTATTCAGACTGCTTTCAATGTTAATTTTGAATCCATACAAGAGATTCCTCCCGGAGCTGCTATCATAGTCAAAAAAAATGGAAGCAGTTTTATAGAGCAAATATTACCTGTTCTGGAAAGGAAAGCCTGTTCTTTTGAGCGAATATACTTCTCTCGTGGAAGTGATCAGGAAATTTATCTGGAAAGAAAAAAATTAGGTGCTTTACTATTACCAAAAGTACTTAAATCAATTGATAATGACCTTGATAACACCGTTTTTTCTTATATCCCCAATACAGCAGAAACTTCTTTCTATGGGCTTATAGAAGCTGTTTCAGAGAATCTCAACGAAGAGAAAAAACAACTTATTCTTCACTCTAAGAAATCTCTTACTGAGGAAGAACTTACACGAATCCTTTCTATCCGACCTCGTATTGAAAAAGTCGCTATAAAAGACGTTAAGCTTCGGACTTTCATTACAGAAGATGCTGGCAGAGAAGATATGGTAGCTCACGTGTATGATATTACTTACGGATCTGTTCGGAAGAATAGGGATAATTTAGTTATTATTGACGATAGTATTGTTCGAGGAACAACTCTTAAGAAAAGTATTCTCAATATTCTTAATCGGTTAGAACCTAAGAAAATCACTGTGCTTTCTTCTGCTCCTCAAATTCGTTATCCTGATTGTTATGGAATAGATATGGCTAGATTGGAGGATCTTATTGCTTTTGAAGCAACCCTTGAGTTACATAAACAAAGAGGAACCTATGGAATCGTAGAGGATATTTATAAAAAATG
The DNA here is from genome assembly GCA_905372595.1 of uncultured Capnocytophaga sp. Lineage (GTDB taxonomy): Bacteria > Bacteroidota > Bacteroidia > Flavobacteriales > Flavobacteriaceae > Capnocytophaga. Next base: position 2,539 of record CAJPPS010000216.1, read on the forward strand.
TCTCCTACAGAAATCAAAGCCTGATGAAGAAATTGTTAATTATGTAAAAGAACTTTACGCCCCTTTTACTGATGAAGAAATCTCTCAAAAAATTACCGAATTGTTACGTCCTGACACGATGCAATGTGACTTAGATATTATCTTCCAGAGCGTTGAGAACTTACATAAAGCCTGCCCTAAGAACTTAGGTGATTGGTATTTCACAGGTAATTATCCTACTCCTGGGGGAAATAGAGTGGTAAACCAAGCTTTCATCAACTTCTATGAAGGAAATAAACAAAGAGCTTATTAAAATTCAATTATATTAAACTACTAGAATAATTATGATATATTGAGTATTTATAACATTATTTATTCAAGCTATATCCCAAGATAATATTAGTTTTTATGTACTTTGACTTAATATAATTAATAACAGATAACCACAAGAGGTAAATCAAAAAGATAAAAATATGGAAAATCTGAAAATTAAAGGAAATATTTGGATAGAGACAGAATCAGGATTAGAAATTGGAGCTATAAAAGCCTCTTTATTGGAACAAATTGACTTATTAGGTTCTATCTCAGAAGCAGCAAAAAAACTAGATATCCCTTATCGTCGTGCTTGGGGAATGATACAGGAAATGAATACCCATTCATCATTTGAAATTGTAGCCAAAGAAGCCGGAGGAAAAGCTGGTGGACATAGCATCCTTACTGAAG
>CAJPPS010000217.1 GCA_905372595.1 uncultured Capnocytophaga sp.
ATTCATTGAGAATAAAAACATTAATACATTATTTTGAATTCCTTGAGGGAGTTTCCCATTTATTTCTTACCTTTGCACTCTATTTTTGACTCCTTAAAAATGTCCGATATTACATTAAAAATCACTGATCGAGAAGGTACTCTCTTTGAAGTAGAGGCTCCCACAGATATGAATATGTCCCTAATGGAGGTTATTCGTGCCTATGCCATCGCTGAGGATGGAGAAATAGGGGTATGTGGAGGAATGGCTATGTGTGGTTCTTGCCAATGCTATGTCCAGAATGATGTCCCTTTACCAGAGATAGGAGCCGACGAGGAAGCAATGCTCTTTGAGACTTCCTACACTCAACCCAACAGTAGGCTAGGTTGTCAGATTCCTATCACTGAAGAACTTAATGGCTTGGAGGTAATACTGGCTCCCTATCCGTAATCAATACCATTTGGTCAAAAGGTATTAACGTATCGAACCCTCTGGAAGTAAAGTATGCTTGTACATAAGGAGCTTCTGCTATAGCCAATATAAAATCACCTCCCCAAGCTCCTAAGCTCTTGAGAGTTCCTTGAAAATCCCTGAACAGGCGTTCTTTCACTGTAGGAAGTTGTAGATAGGTTGCTAGCAAGGCTTCGTGCGCCTCTATAAGGAGACAAAATTCGTCTATTGTAGTTGTGCGATATATATTTTCCGTAAGAGTAGTTATCTGCTGAATTAAAGCCTCTTTTTTCTTTTTAACAGCTCGATAAAGAGCAATCCCCTCTCGGCTATTCTGCTTTTGGTTGAGATAAACAAAAAAGAGCTGTGAGGCAAAGGTTGGCTTGTAATAAATAGGATAGCTCCTAGGAGTTCCTTCCTGCAAATGATACAGAATAGGACTGTTAGCCTCAGCACAGGCTATATCATAACCACTCCCCCCAAAGCTAGCCTTGAGAAGCTGATAAGGATCCACTCCTGCCCATTGGGCAATCATAGTTACCAGTGTGGAAGAAGAGCCTAAGCCCCAATATTGAGGAAACTCTAGCTGTGTTTCCACCCATGCCCCTTGCTCAGAAAGGAAGGAAGGATTCAGGCGTTGGGCTTCTTGGAGAAGTTGTTCTAAGGGTTGAGCAATGGGATGTTGTATCCCCTGAAAAAGAACTTGCTCAAACCATACTTTGCCCTCTGAGGTAAGGCTCCTAAAGAAAACTTCTTTCTTATCCGTAGGGCGTACGCTCATCCGTTGCCCCAATTGTGTAGGAAGTGCCAAAGCTAGGGCTCCATCCATTACCGCATATTCTCCAGTGAGCAGGAGCTTCCCATGAGCGGTATATAAGCTTTCTCCTTGCATAAGTTATGTAAAAAATCCCCTTAAGAGGAACTAAAGGGGAGGATTTGTTAGTGTATTCTTATGGATTATTCCACATTAATCACCTTTTCTATCTCAGGTGCATACTTCTTAACGGTCATCTCTACTCCACTCTTAAGGGTCATCTGATTCACACTACAGTTAAGACAGCTTCCTAAAAGCCTTACTTTTACGATTTTGTCATCCTCAATCTCAACAAGGGAGATATCTCCACCATCATTCTGGAGATAAGGACGTATTTCAGCTAAGGCTACCTCTACTCTTTTTAATAATTCTGGGTTGTTCATTTTTCAATACGCTATAAGGTTTATTTATGCCGTGCAAAGATACAGAAATAATTGAAATCTACAATTTTTTCTTTTCTTAATTTTTAAAAAGTATGGGTAAGAATAAAGTTCATTCGTGCCAGAGTAGGATCCATATTCTGACAGAAAGGATTATTTTTCTGAGGAGGTAGGAAATAGATAAATCGGACATACTTGTATATCAAGTAATATTCCTCCGAATTTCGGATAATATCACCCAAGAGGTATATAGGGGTTACTTCAGTATCCATTGAGAGCTGCTCCAGAGAGAAGAGTAGATAATAGAGCATATCAATAGGCTCTTCAAAGGTAAAATAGTTAAAAAAAGCTACCTTCCCTTCCTTGAAGATTACCAAGTGGAAACAACCCTTTTCAAAGTGTGCATATACAGCAGGTTTCTTCTGTGGGTTGTGCATTAGTAACACCTTGAGTAAAAGTGTGGTGAAGTGTTCGTACTCGAAGATACCATAAGTTTCTCTAAGAATCCGATTCACCGAAGCATTGGGGATATACACATTAATCATTCCTTCCTGCTCAAGGGTATCGTGACTAATGATCTGGTTACGATATTCCTGTACATTGAATTTCAGATACTCAAAAAGGTGTTCGCTAGCAAAGAGTTTCTCTGGGACAAAGGCAAAGTCCTGATTATTATGAATCACCTTAATCGTATCAAAATCCTGGCAGAGAGCCCGTTCGTTCTTCAAATAATCCTGTAGTTCCTTTTCTACTACAAGCAAGGGCATTGTAGGAGGCAAAGACAGATGATAGATGGATTCTATACAAGAAAGTGATGGGTTAAATATACAAAAAGAAAGCCCACCCAAATTCAATTGAATGGACATTTGCTTAAACTGAATATGTATATTACTTTCTTGTGGCACGTTTGTTCAGTCTTTCATCATAAGAGGAAGGCCAATTTCCACTGGTAGAAACTTCTTTAAGAGATCCTATGGAGATAAACTCTCCTTTTACATCATTTACCCCTACTCTACGAATTTCTTTCTGTATTTCATCCTCATCCAAGCCTTCTAGTACCTCTTCCTTAGGGATTTTCACTTCAAAAACGGAGAACTTTACATTATTTCCTCCTGTAACCTCTCCTGTTTGGATTGTAATAGGGATTTTCTTCCCTTCTATCTCCACATAGGAAAGCTGTTTGTATCGGTCATTATCCTTGAAGAGTGAATCCTTCACAGGAATCTTCTGAATGGTATCAATAAGTACTGTCTGCTTAGTTACATCTATCTTATAATGCTTATCATAAGCCACCCAGCTAGTATCACGCTGTGTGGTGATATAGAAGTATCCATTATCCACAAAGTCCTCCAAGTCACTGAACTTAGCTGTATATTTCTTATGAGTGGCTTCATAAGCCTCCTCTATCTTACGAATATCCTTCAGCTTAGCGATTACTTCAAGAAAACGTTGCTGACTTTCTTTCTCAAACTCAATAGGTCCTGCGATAGATTTGTAGATAAAGTAAAAACCTAATAAGCTGGCAACCAGCAATGAAGCTTGTACAATCTTTCTCATATTAGTAATGTTTTGTCCAATAGATTCACAATGAGCAAAAA
>CAJPPS010000218.1 GCA_905372595.1 uncultured Capnocytophaga sp.
ATTTGTATCTTTGTGCATTCTTTATAAATTACATTTTTAATGAAAATATTAGTTTGTATTAATCAGGTGCCTGACACTACCTCCCAGATAAATTTCACAACTGATCATAAGTCGTTTGACCCGACAGGTGTACAATTTGTAATAAATCCTAGTGATGAAGCTGCTCTTATTAGGGCAATACAGCTCAAAGAACAAGAAGGGGCTCATATTACGCTGGTACACGTAGGACTTTCTGATAGTGAGCCTGTTCTAAGGAAAGCCTTTGCTTTGGGAGCAGATGAGATGATTCGGATAGATACTTTTCCTACAGATGGTTATTTTGTAGCACAACAGTTGGCTGTAGTAGCTAAGGACTACCCAATTATCTTCTGTGGGCGTGAATCATTGGATTATAATGGAGGAATGGTAGGGGGGATGCTAGCAACCTTACTGGATTATAATTTTGTAGATGATGTAACTGCTTTTTCTATAGAGGGAGAAAAAGTAAAGGTAACTCGTACAATTGATGGCGGTAAGGAACTATTAGAATCTTCATTTCCCATAGTGGTAGGTATCCAGAAAGAGCTCATTCCAGAGAATGAAATACGTATTCCAAGTATGAAAGGAATAATGGGAGCTCGTAAAGCACCTTTGCAACTACTTTCTCCTATAGAGGCTCAATCTCAGCCCGCTATAACATCGCTGGAAAAACCTCAGGAAAAAGCTCCTATCAAGATGATTTCACCTGATAATCTGGATGAATTAATTGATGAACTTCATAATAAGAGAAAACTTTTTTAAAAATTTAAAGGATAAATAATGATCTTAGTATATACCGAATATGATAAAGGACAATTCACAAGAAAATCCCTAGAAGCGATTGCTTACGCTAGGTCAATTTCTGAACAGGTTATTGCCCTTACAATAAATATATCAGACCCTATTCTCTTACAAGAGTATGGGGCAAATAAAATTATAAAAATAACAGATACAAGGCTTTCCTCCTTCGATGCCAAGACTTATGCTGAGGTTATACAGCAGGTAGCCGAGAGCCTACAGGTAAATACTATAATATTGCCTAGCACAGCGGATACTCGCTATCTGGCTCCTATAGTGGCTGTTAAGTGGGGGGGAGCTTACCTATCCAATGTGTCTTCCTTACCTAAAGAAGGGAAAGTCCAGAAAGTAATTTTTTCTTCAAAAGCAATTGCTTGGATTCCGCTTGCCCCCAAGCAGGTAATTACGCTTGCTGGAAATGTGTTGGAGGCAAAACAGGCTCCTACAGAAGCTTCAATTGAGGATTTTTCGGTAGAAATTCCTCATAAAGAGAAGTCTATCTACTCTATAGAAAGACAGAAAGTATCCCAAAAAATTTCAATAGAGGAAGCTTCTATTGTTGTATCGGGAGGAAGAGGAATGCAAACTCCTGAAAGCTGGCACTTAGTAGAGGATTTAGCCGATGCTCTTGGAGCGGCTACCGCTTGTACAAAGCCTGTTTCTGATATGGGATGGCGTCCTCATAGCGAACATATTGGACAGACAGGGAAGCCTTTGGCTTGTGATTTGTATATAGCTCTGGGGGTTTCTGGTGCTATTCAGCATATAGCAGGAGTAAGTGCTTCCAAGGTGAAAGTGGTTATTAATTCTGATCCAGAAGCTCCTTTCTTTAAGGCAGCTGACTATGGTATTGTGGGAGATCTTTTTGAAATTGTTCCTAAGCTGACCGAGAAAATTAAGAACTTACAAAAATAGTTGTATCTTTGCCCTTTAATTCGATTAGTTTGATGAATATTACCAGAGCGGTTAAGCACCTTATTATAGCCAATATCCTATTTTTCTTACTTGCTTTAGTGATTCCTACTGTGCAAGATAATGCAGCTCTCTATTTTTTCGAGAACCCGAATTTTCATTGGTGGCAAGCATTCTCACACTTGTTTATGCACGCTTCGATAGGACATATTTTCTTTAATATGTTTGCCTTATATTCTTTTGGGGTTCCTCTGGAGAGTTATTTTGGGAGTAATCGTTTTATTTTTTTCTATTTTGCTTGTGGATTGGGGGCAGCTTTTTTGCATACTGCAGTCAATTATTATGAGTTTCATTCCGTAGCGGATGTACTCTTACGAGAAGGTTATACACAAGAACAAATTACAAATGTTGTTAGTCAGGGGAAAATTTATACAGACTGGCAAGGAATTCTATCACAGAGCCAGCTCAAAGACCTTTTCAATTCCTTTTCAGTTCCTGCAGTAGGAGCCTCTGGAGCTGTTTATGGAATATTGGTAGCTTTTGGAATCCTATTTCCTAATGCAGAACTGATGCTGATGTTTTTGCCAATTCCTATCAAAGCAAAGTATTTTATTCCTATTATTATAGCTCTGGATTTGTTCTCAGGGATTACCAAGTTCCCTATTTTTGGAAGTAATATAGCTCATTTTGCGCATATAGGAGGAGCTTTGATTGGTTTTATTCTGATGAAGATATGGCAGAAAAATTCCTTCGAGAATAGGCGTTGGAACTAAAAAAGGAGCTTTATTTTAAGATGAAACCACTCAAGCAATTATTTACAAGACATTCCCTATCAGTGATTTATATACTATTGATAGGGTATTTGTGTATGTATATCTTTCCTACACTTATAGCATTTCTCTGGCAGATAGAAACACCTTTTATAAGAGACTATTTCGCTTTGTCGCAGAGTCCTAAGTCCCTATTATCTCAACCTTGGACATTGGTTACTTATAGCTTCTTTCATACAGGTTTTGGGCATTGGTTTTTTAATATGATAATGCTTTATTTTGGAGGGGTATTATTTATGAATTTATCTTCTCCAAGGCGCTTTTTGGGGGTTTATTTTTCAGGAATTATTATAGGAGGACTCTTTTTCGTTCTTACTTATCAAGTATTTCCTGTGTTCTCACATCGAGAAGGAGACTTTCTTTTAGGAGCATCTGCTGGAATTATGGCGGTTATGATATTCTTAGCTAGCTATATACCTTCTTATAGAATATATTTATTAGGTGTATTTTCTCTGCCTCTTTGGGTGTTGGGAGCACTTCTTATTATAGTTGATTTGATAAGTATTCCTGTTGCCAATGCTGGAGGTCACATTGCACACTTAGGGGGAGCCTGTATAGGAGGATTATATGCTCTTTATCTTAAGAGAGGTTTCAGACTATCATTTTCCTTTAATAAAAAGAAAAAAGAATTACTTGGATTATAATAAAAAAGCGATTATTCG
>CAJPPS010000219.1 GCA_905372595.1 uncultured Capnocytophaga sp.
AAACCTGTTTCAAAAACTTAGCTGTATAGCTCTTTTTACTCTTAGCCACTTGCTCAGGTGTCCCCATAGCCACTACCTGACCGCCTCCCTTGCCTCCTTCAGGGCCTATGTCTATAAGATAATCCATCATCTTAATTACATCTAGGTTATGCTCAATAATAAGCACCGTATTTCCCTTTTCGGTGAGCTTGTTAAGCACTTCCATTAGGATTTTTATATCCTCAAAGTGTAGTCCCGTAGTAGGTTCGTCCAAGATATAGAAAGTATTACCTGTGTCACGCTTGGAGAGTTCAGTAGCTAGCTTGATACGTTGTGCCTCACCCCCTGAAAGGGTGGTAGAGGGTTGCCCTAAGGTAATATAACCCAGTCCTACTTCCTGTATCGTCTTGAGCTTCCGGTAGATTTTCGGAATGGGTTCAAAGAAAGCCACTGCCTCGTCTATAGTCATAGCCAGTACATCAGCTATGGATTTTCCTTTATAACGAATCTCAAGGGTTTCTCTATTAAAACGTTTGCCATGGCAAGTCTCACACTCCACCAAGACATCGGGAAGGAAATTCATTTCAATCACTTTCATACCTCCGCCCTCGCAGGTTTCACAACGACCTCCTTTGACATTGAAGCTAAAGCGTCCTGGTTTGTAACCCCTGATCATTGCCTCTGGCGTATGGGCAAAAAGGTCACGTATTTCACTGAAGACACCTGTATAAGTAGCCGGATTAGAACGTGGAATACGCCCAATGGGTGATTGGTCTATATCTATCACTTTGTCAATATATTCCAATCCCAAAATCTGCTTATAAGGCATCGGTTTTTTGACTGCATTATAGAAATGTGCATTGAGAATTGGGTAGAGGGTCTCATTGATTAGGGTGGATTTGCCCGAGCCTGACACTCCTGTAATCCCAATCATCATTCCCAAAGGAAATTTAACCGATATATTTTTAAGGTTATTACCTGTACAGGCTATGAGTTCTATAAAGTGTCCGTTACCTTGACGACGTTCCTCAGGCACTTCTATAGCACGTTCTCCATTGAGGTAAGAGGCTGTCAGGGTATGTGCCCTGAGCATTTCTTTAGGGGTACCTGCGAAAATTACCTCACCCCCACCCTTACCTGCCTTAGGTCCTATATCAATCACATAGTCGGCGTGGAGCATCATATCTGCATCGTGCTCTACCACCACCACCGAATTACCTATATCTCGGAGGGATTTAAGGGAATTAATCAGTCGCTCATTATCACGCTGATGCAAGCCTATACTAGGTTCATCTAAGGTGTAGAGTACATTGGTTAGCTTGGAACCTATTTGGGTAGCCAAGCGAATACGCTGTGCCTCTCCTCCTGAAAGGGTTTTGGAACTTCTACCCAATGAAAGATAATCCAAACCAACATCTAAGAGAAAACGTAAACGTTCACTAATCTCTTTAAGGATTTCATGAGCTATCTTCTCCTGACGAGCAGAGAGTTTTTCAGGCAAAGTATCAAACCATTGCATCAATTCGGCTATATCCATTGCGGAAAGCTCAGCTATATTCTTATCAGCTATACGAAAATACAAAGCCTCTTTTCTTAGGCGAGAACCCTCACATTCAGGACAGTTTTTTTCTTCCATAAAATCCTTTGCCCAACGTTGCATAGAAGCACTACTTTCCATATCTTGGTACTGTTGTTCTATAAAATTGACAATTCCATCAAAATCTATAGAAAAATCACGAGTTACTCCCATGACTTCAGATTTCTCAGAGAATTTTTCTTTTCCCCCGAAAAGAATCATATCTATAGCCTCTTTAGAGAGCTTCTCCACTGGGTCGGAGAGTTTGTGTCCAAACTTCCTAAGTATAGTTTCTATTTGCTGGAATATCCAAGTTTTTTTCTCGGCTCCTATAGCTGTAATAGCCCCTTGTTTGATAGAGAGCGACATATCGGGAATGAGTTTTTTCAGGGTTACTTCTTGTACCGTTCCCAGTCCATTACAGTGTGGGCACATCCCCTTGGGAGAATTAAAAGAAAAGGTATTCGGCTCTGGCAGTGGGTAAGAAATTCCTGTAGTGGGACACATAAGGTTACGGCTGAAATAGTGAGGTATCTCATTTTTCTCCAAAAGTATCATCAGGATTCCATTACCGTGTCGCATAGCTGTTTGTATACTTTCCGAAAGGCGCCGTTGAGTAGTATCATTATCCTTTACCTCCAATCGGTCAATTACCACCTCTATATCATGGGTTTTATAGCGATCGAGCTTCATACCATACTCTATTTCACGAATCTGACCATCGACACGTACCTTGAGAAATCCTTGCTTGGCAATTTGCTCAAAAAGTTCGCGATAGTGTCCCTTACGCGACTGTACAAGAGGGGCTAATATATGAATTGCTTTGTTCTGATATTCCTCAAGTATCAGTTGTTGTATTTGGTTATCTGTATAGCTAACCATCTTCTCGCCTGTGCGATAGCTATAGGCATCAGAGGCACGGGCATAGAGCAAGCGTAGAAAGTCATAAATCTCAGTAATGGTTCCCACTGTAGAACGAGGCGACTTAGAGGTTGTCTTTTGCTCAATAGCAATCACAGGAGAGAGTCCATCTATCTTATCCACATCAGGACGTTCCAGTCCTCCTAAGAACTGACGTGCATATGCTGAGAAAGTCTCTATATAGCGACGTTGTCCCTCTGCATAAATCGTATCAAACACCAAAGAAGACTTCCCACTTCCCGATAGACCTGTTACCACTACCAACTCATATCGAGGAATCTGTACATCTATATCTTTGAGATTATGTACTCTTGCCCCTTGTACTATAATATTTTTATCTTTTTTCATTTAGTTATAAATAGCGGACAAAGTTACTCTTTTTTCGGCAATATTTGCATAATATTTCCTTCAGAGTTTATTACCATTATAGGAAGTTAGCCAAATATTTGGGTCCGTACGAAAATTTTGACTTTTATTAACTTCAATATAATCAACCTCCCCTGTATTTGCATTAACCCAAATACCTGTAGAATTAAAAATACCCATTTTATGATTATATGTTACTGTTGAAAATATGTAATAATCTTCGTAAACATAGAATAGAGGATATCCTTCTTTTGATTTAAGTTTTATCCTATCTTGATTTTCTGAAGCATAACTCAAATGTATTTGATAAGCTTCTTCTAGCTTTATATTT
>CAJPPS010000220.1 GCA_905372595.1 uncultured Capnocytophaga sp.
ACGTTGGCGTGGTATGATTCAGGACATAATGCCTGAGACGGAAGAACACCTTATGGAAGGACTTCGTGCCGCTTATGTGGGGATAGACCCTACTGCGGACTCTCTGCATATAGGACACTTAGTGGGGGTGATGATGCTTCGCCACTTCCAAAACTGTGGTCACAAGCCTTATGCTCTTGTAGGAGGAGCTACAGGGATGATAGGTGACCCCTCTGGTAAATCCGTAGAAAGAAACTTACTTACAGAAGAAACTTTAGCTCACAACATAGCTGGCATCAAAAAACAATTAGCAAAATTTCTTGACTTTGAAAGTACAGATCCCAATCGCGCCGAACTAGTGAACAACTATGACTGGATGAAAGACTTTTCTTTCCTCTCTTTTATCCGTGATATTGGCAAGCATATCACGGTGAATTATATGATGGCAAAAGATTCTGTAAAAAAACGCTTTGACCCTAATGAGAATACAGATGGTATGTCATTTACAGAATTCTCTTACCAGCTTCTACAAGGCTATGATTTTCTACATCTGTACCAAGAGAAAAACTTGACCTTACAAATGGGAGGCTCCGACCAATGGGGAAATATCACCACTGGAACAGAACTTATCCGCCGTATTGCTGGAGGAAAAGCTTATGCGCTTACCTGCCCACTAATTACCAAAGCCGACGGAACAAAATTCGGCAAATCCGAAGGAGGAAATGTATGGCTTGACCCAGAGAAAACTTCGCCTTACAAATTCTATCAATATTGGATTAACACCTCTGATACAGATGCTGAGCGATATATTAAAATATTCACAATGCTTCCTAAAGAAGAAATCCAAGGTCTTACAGAAGAACATCATAAAGCTCCTCATCTAAGAATTTTACAATCCAAATTGGCACAAGAGCTAACCCTACTAGTACACGGGGCTGAAGAACTTAGTAAAGCTGAACAAGCTTCTCAAATCCTTTTTGGCAACTCTACTGCTGAGGATTTAAGAAAGCTAGATGCTCAGACTTTCCTTGAGGTATTTGACGGAGTTCCTCAAGCTGAAATTTCTTTAGGTGACCTCAAAGCTGGCATAGATATGATTGGCGCTCTTTCTGCCAAAACTGGTTTTATCAAAAGTAATTCCGAAGCTCGTCGGGCCTTAGGAGAGAACTCAATTGCTGTAAATAAAGACAAGGTAGCTGAAGGATATGTCCTTACTGAAAAAGACCTGATAAATCAACGATTTATCCTCTTACAACGTGGAAAGAAAAACTATTTTCTTATTACAATAACAGACTAGAGAATCATTCCAAAAGATTTTAATAGTATATGAAAGAGATAGAACGTGTAGCACTACTCTTATCTGAAGTGAATTTTATCTTAATCACTGGAGGAGCTAATACCCGTAGAGTTCTTAGAAATGTAAACCGAATTGCAGGAGCTCTAAACTATCATTGTGAGGTATTTTACTCTTTTTCGGCTATTATTCTCACTGTGTATAATAACACTACTGGAGAAAAAGAAACTATTGTAAAAAGCATTCCTCATCACGGAGTGAACTTTAATGCAATTTCGGATATTAGTATTCTCTCTTGGCGAGTATTGGAAAAGAAACTCTGTATTGATGCCATTGAACGAGAGTTAGCTTATATAAAGAAAAAACCTCATTATAATATGTATTTTATGTGGTTTTTTGTTTCCCTAGCAGGAGGTTCATTAGCCTATATCTTTGGAGGAGACCATCATAATAGTTATATTGAATTTGGAATCTCTTTTCTAGCAACACTCACCGGATTATTAGGAAGAAGGCTTCTACAATTAAGAAAGTTTAATGTCTTTATCTGTTGGGCTTGGGCTGCTTTTGTATCGGTATCTGTAGTGAATATTTTTCGGACATTTGGAGTAGAAGAGTATAAGAATGCTCTGGCTGCTTGCGTGTTATGGCTTATCCCTGGAGTTCCTCTGATTAATGGCTTCATTGATTCCCTTACGGGATATATAGTTTCAGGAGTGGCTAAGCTTTTTTATGCAATGCTTCTTATTTTTATGATTTCTATTGGCTTCTATCTTTCTTTATTTGTTTTTGGGTATGAACTTCTTTGATACTTTTTGGGAATTATCTGAGCGTATATTTTGGTCTATGTGGGTTTCAGTGGGTTTTGCCATCTTGTTCAACACCCCCAGAAGAGCCTTATGGGCTACAGCTTTATTGGGAGCTGTAGGCTGGAGTACAAAATTTATACTAATCAAAACTATAATCCCTGACCAAGTAGTTATCTCTTCCTTTGTCGGAGCTTGCTTGGTAGGTTTTTTAGGAATGTATTTTGCTCATAGGGTACACACACCTCCTATGGTTTTTACCATTCCTGCAGTCATCAATATGATTCCAGGTAAGTCTGGCTATGAATTTATGATGGGGCTTATTAAAATTGTTACTATTACCCACGAGCACGATCAAACCCTAGAAACCATCTTTGAGACTATCAAACTCGCTTTACAAATGGGATTCATCACCTTAGGATTAGCCTTTGGGGTAATTGCTCCTGTTCTCTTGTTGAATACTTACTCTGTAAAGGATAAAGACCTGAATAAGTTCATCGCAAAGAAACTTAAGCGGATTTATAAACGTGAGAGAAAAGAAGAAAAACATTCTTCTGTGAGTGTATAAAATTATTTTTTCAGAAAACAGAAGTTTATTCCAATTTTTTTTAGTAGCTTTGTAGCTGTTTTCTTTAATCTCTCAATCAATATTTGACTTATTAATAATACTTAATTTATGGATCTACAAGGACGCATAAAAGTCATTACTCCTATCCAAAGTTTTGGTACAAATGGCTTTCAGAAAAGAGAAGTAGTTATTGTTACTGAAGAACAATATCCCCAAACCATCTCTTTTGAATTTCATCAAGGAAATTGTGAATTATTGAACAATTTCCAAGTTGGACAAATCGTAAAAATTACTTTTGATATCCGTGGTCGTGAATGGACAAATCCTCAAGGTGAAGTAAAATATTTTAATTCCTTAGTAGGCTGGCGTATTGTAAGTGCTGAGGTAGCTCCTGCCCAACCCTCAATAGCTCCTGTTCCTCCTCCTATGGCTCCCATCACACCTGGTAGTAACTTCACTCCTCAACCTCAAGGGACAGGAGACGATCTAGAAGATGACCTCCCTTTCTAGAAAAATGATAAT
>CAJPPS010000221.1 GCA_905372595.1 uncultured Capnocytophaga sp.
ATTCTAAACAATTCCAACTCTTTGTTGTTAAGATGGAGATTAATTCTATTGACTCTTTTATCTTCTTTCATCTATATTGGATATTACAACACGTTTATAAAGATACAAAGAAAGTTTTTCTGATAGCTATTTCAAAAGATTTATCTATTTTTGTACTATCGTTATAGTGAAAACTTTAATACGCTTACTGACTGTATTGGCAGTTGCCATTTCAGTACCCTTTAATAATACGCTGTAGTAATTTATAAACTAATAAGGGTAAGTATGATTGCAACTATATTAAGGTCAAGTACGCGCTTTAATGCCGTTGATTATAATGAAAAGAAGGTTACTCAAGGAACAGCAGAACTTCTTGAGATTAAAAACTTTAACCTACTACAAAATACAGGAAATGTAAGCTCGAAAAGTTTACAAGATTATCTTATCAAGTACTCTGCAAAGAATGATAATATTCAAAAGCCACAGTTTCATCTTGCTATCTCTTGCAAAAAAGATGAGTATGACTATGATGAACTAATCGAATTTGCTCACAAATATCTAAAAGAAATGGGATATGACGAAGAAGGGCAACCTCTCTTAATCTATGGTCATTATGATACAAATAATCACCATATTCATATTGTTACAAGTAGAATAGACCCACAGGGCAAAAAGATAGAGCACGATAATGAAAGGCGGCGGTCTCAAGCTGTCATAAACAAGATAATGGGATTAAGCCCTCAAAACGAAGTAAAGAAAACGATCCAAGAGTCGTTTGCATATTCATTTGATACGTTAGGACAATTCCAAGCTATCCTGGAAAGCTGCGGATATGAAAGCTTTGATGATGCTGATATGATTAGTATTAAGAAAGGAGGTGTTGTTCTCGATACTATTCATTTAGATGAGATAAGTAAGCACTTTAAGGTTTCCAACAAAGAAAAAAGCGAGAAAAGGCGTAAGCAATTAAAAGCGATTTTCCTAAAATACAAGAAGATAACTTCAAACAAAGAAGAACTTAATCGTATCTTAAAAAAGAAGTTTGGAGTAGATCTTATATTTATAGGTAATAAAGATTCTCCTTATGGTTATTTGGTCGTTGACCATAAAGAAAAGGCTGTTTATAAAGGTGGAGATGTTCTTTCCTTGAAAGAGCTGTTGACTTATCCTCAAAAGAAACAAGTAATAGACAATAATAACAAAGAAGCCATTTTGAAAACCTTGAATAGTCTTCTTGAAGTAAACAATAAGTCGACAATGAGAGAGGTTAATAAAAGTCTATGGCATAAATTTGGAGTAAATATCTATAGTGATGGGATTATTCGTGATAAGCGAAAAAGAGCCATTGCTCAGGTAGAACAAACAATCCTTGATACTCTTAATTATAATGCTAAGGTACATTGGATTAAAGGCTTTAATCCTTCTACTATGCAAGAAAGGGCTATTCTATGTCAGTTTGGTCATATCGATAATGAGGAAGATATAGAAATTGCTCCAGAAATTAATCGAGAAAAGACGAATGCACTAATCAATAACATAAAAGAAGTTATCGATACATCAGAGAAAGATGAGATATACAAAAATCTAAAAGCAGCCAAAATCATAATTATAAGAAAGGAACAGGAGCTATATGCACTTGATATGGGAACCTCTACCATAGTTAACTTACGTGGGACCGATATTGTTCTCTCCAAAATAGAAGTATATCATAACAGACATAATAACCAAAAAGAGAATCAAGTGAACATTCCTGGCCAATGGGTAAAAATATTAAGCTCTACAAGTTCTGCACACCATTCCAACAGAGAGTGGGAGGTTGGAGGGAATAGTGATTGGGACTATGTTGATGATGAGTTAAGATATAAGCGTTAACTTACTATTTTATAAATTAGACATAGGGCATATTTCAAATCTACTATAATTATTATTCTTACCTGTCTTATGAATAGACAAAGATATTTTATATACTTACATTTATCTTTCTACTCAAGATTATTAAATTAGTTATATTTGCAAAACATTGTTATCATCTAAATCTTTAAAGATATCAAACTTTAATTTATTAAGAGGCCTACTGTGAATAAGGCTCTCATCGTATGGCGCATCTAAAATATATTCTATATAATCATTTCTGCTTGGTTTATATCCAATTACTTCTTCTCTTGCTTTTCTTCCACTTTCATTCATAGTAACTGCTTTTTCATAAATATTTGCAGCTTCTTGTCGATAGCTTTTATACTTTTCATGTATGTGAAAAGTGTCATCATGCGCTTTGCTTTCGTCTGTGACCATTCCCTTTTTACCAAGAAACTCAATTTCAAGACATTCTGCTTGATATTTCCCTATCTGTTTAAATTTGGAATGAAACATAAACGGAGATAATTCAAGATTAGATGTACTCTCATTCACATACAATCCAAAATTACTAAACTTCTTTGATTTTCTTTTATTGCAGCCTGAATCACAAGGTTGGAGATTGTAAAAACAGGTTCCAAGATAAGGGAATTCACTCTGAGATCTATAGTGGTCTATTTCATAAGAGACCTCATCATCACTTGCTTCTAAAGCAATAGTATTACAATAGATACATGCACGTAACCCCATCTTTTGGTGTATTCCACCCAAAATAAGACGAGCTTTCGTATATCTTAAACAAAACATGATTCGTTGATAAACTAAACCTCTCAAGAGCTTATTTTTTGAGCTTTTTGCATAAATGACCTTTTTTTTGAGAAAATCCTTATTTTTATTTTCTATTGCTGTATACTTCTCAAGTTCCCAGTCTTTTGGCTCTAAAATTAATAGTTTAGGATAATCACTAATTATAGTATCAAAATATTCTTTGATCCCATCTTCATCAGCCCACTTGTTAAACTGTATAAGATTATCTCTTAATGTTTCTAAATCATTAACAACATCTTTACAACTACTTTTCATAGTGTTTGCGTATTCTTCTGCAAATGCACGGACCGTTTCATCTATCAATATTTTTCTCATCTTTTTTCATATTTTGACGTAAAGCCAACTTTTTAAGTTGCATAATAACAAAAGGGTCTCCAACTTCTTCAATATAAAAATGAATTTGCTCCTCAATCCTTTTCTCCTTTATCTCGTCAGAAGATAAATACTTTGGTTTATTAAGAAGTAAAAATATGCTACGAAGTTTTTGTCTACTATAC
>CAJPPS010000222.1 GCA_905372595.1 uncultured Capnocytophaga sp.
TGTCATTTGTGATTCGTAATTGATCATTTGTTGCTATTTTTGCCCCTCTAATTTAAAAATAAAGATGAAAAGAATAATCTATACATTCTGTGTAGCTATTGGCACACTATTAGCAATATCGTGCTCTAAATCAGAGAATTCCGTAGAAAAACAGGTAAAAACAAGTGGCTTTAACATTCCTGCTGAAGCCAAGGCTATTATTCCTGAAGAGTTTATCGGAAAAATGGCTGCTAATGGAATGACTATTAATGAAGGAACCAATCCTCCTAATATACAAGGAATTTTTGCCACAGGTATCTTAAAGATGATATATACCAGCCTTAATTATGATACTTTTCCTATAGGAAAAGAGATTGAAAGCTATCGTTTTAAGTTCTATGAGCAGAGAGGTACCAAGATAAAAACAGACTATATAAATGAAGATATTCTAGCTAATGATCAAGCTACAGGGAGAGGAACTATTATCTCAGGAAATGGAAATAAATTCACAGCTTATTTAGATATGGATATTACTGATATAGAGATAAAAACACGTGATGTATCTGTATTATCAGGAGAAATTACCCCAGAAGGAATTAAAAATTTCCAATATGCTTTCCTTAAAATGGAAAAAACAGGAGACTTCTCAGAGAGAATGGTACCTGTAGGAACTATACGTATCTGGATAAGTAAGGATAAATTAGCTATAAAAAAACAAGAATATCCTTATGGAGACTAAAAGACAAAAAAACTAAACCTCCTAGATAAAAATAGCTAATCTGTCCAGATTAGCTATTATAGTTTATCGTCTAAACAGAAACTTGTCCTTTTATACTTGGATAAGGATCATAGCCTTCAAGAACAAAATCAGAATAGGTAAAGGAGAAAATATCTTTTACATCTGGATTAAGCTTCATCTGAGGAAGGGGGCGGGGTTCTCGGGAGAGCTGTAATTCTACTTGTTCCAAATGATTTTTATAGATATGTAAGTCTCCAAAGGAATGGATAAACTCCCCTACTTGTAAATCACATACGTGAGCAAGCATCATTGTAAGCAAAGCATAGGAAGCAATATTAAAAGGAACTCCTAAGAAAGCATCTGCACTACGCTGATAGAGCTGGCAAGAAAGCTTCCCTTCTACTACATAAAACTGAAACAAAGCGTGACAGGGAGGCAGTGCCGCCTTATGCTGTGCCACATTCTCTGAGAAAGAAACAGAAGTATCTGGTAACACCGAAGGATTCCAAGCGGAAACCACCATTCGCCTGCTATCAGGATTCGTTTTAAGAGTCTGGACTACAGAAGCTATTTGATCAATTCCTTCATTATTCCAATTGCGCCATTGTGCTCCATACACAGGTCCTAAATCACCTTTTTCATCAGCCCATTCATTCCAGATACGCACCCCATTTTCAGTAAGATAATGAATGTTAGTATCCCCTTTGAGGAACCATAGTAATTCATATATCACAGATTTCAAGTGAATACGCTTGGTAGTAAGTAAGGGGAAACCCTCTTGTAGATTACAACGAAATTGATAACCAAAAATACTAATAGTTCCTGTTCCAGTACGGTCATCTTTGCTATATCCTTTTGTAAGTATGTGATTCAGAAGATCTTTATAAACTTGCATCTCTTTCTCTTTTTAAATGCAAAAATATGAAATAATTTACCAATTAACCAAATTCTCTTTTCTCTTGGAAACTTCCTAAACTTGGTAGGTGTTCTTATTTTTGAGATAACAGACCCTGGTAAACCCTTCCTAAGGAGCTTTCTTCTTATTTCTGTAGCTTTATAATGTTAGCTAGCTATTTGCTCTATGAGGTAAGGAAAGAAGAGTGAGGAGTAAAACTAACAACAATTAACGCCGATAGCTTAGAGTTATCGGCGTTAATTATTATTTTTCTAATGCTTGCTTGAAGTCTGCTATAAGATCCTCTATATTTTCTATTCCTACAGCCACTCGGATAAGGGTTTGGGTAACACCACGAGCTACTTTTTCTTCCTCAGGGAACTCGGTATGCGTATGAGTACTAGGATGAGTAACTAAGGTCTCTACTCCTCCCAAGCTAACTGCGAAAAGAGCTACCTTAAGTGACTCAAAGAAAGTCTTCACCTTTGCTACATCTTTCATTACAAAAGAGAACACAGCTCCTGCTCCTGAAGCCTGACTCTCCTGTATGGCTTTTCCTTTATTATTCTCAAGAGTAGGATAATATACTTTCTCTACCGCAGGATGATGCTGGAGGAATTCTATAAGTTTTAGTGTATTACTCTGTGCATAATCCATTCGCACCTTTAGAGTCTTGATACTACGCACCAATAACCAACTATCAAAAGGAGATATTAACGCCCCAATAGCCACCTGAGCAAAGCTGATTTTCTCTGCCAAAGTAGCATCATTAACTACAATGGCTCCAGCAATAATATCATTATGCCCACTGAGGTATTTGGTTGCACTATGTACTACGATATCGGCACCCAGTTCTAAGGGACGCTGTAGATAAGGTGAAAGAAATGTATTATCCACAATCGTAAGGAGCCCATATTCTTTGGCAATAGCTACAGTACCACGGATATCGGTTACATCTAAGAGAGGATTAGAGGGCGTTTCTATGAAAATTCCTTTGGTATTAGGCTTTATTGCTTTGCGGATATTCTCTAGGTCTGTAGTATCTACAAAGCTAGCTTCCAAACCGAATTTGGAAAAAATATCTTTCATTATACGGAAAGTTCCTCCATAAATATCTAATCCAAAAACAAAATGGTCTCCTGCCTCAAAAATGGTAAATAAAGAGGTGCTCGCCGCCATTCCTGAGGAAAAACCAAAGCCATACTTTCCGCTCTCCAGCTTGGCAATCAATGTCTCAAAATCCTTACGTGTTGGGTTGGATACTCGGCTGTATTCAAATTCCTGTGTTACCCCAAACTCCTTAAGCTGAAAAGTAGAAGCCATATTTATAGTACTTCCCCACGTATTTACTTCTGTATCGGTAGTTCGGATACCGTGTATTGCTGTTGTTTCAAATTTCATATGTATATATTTTAAAGATAAATGTTTTTTATAAAAACACGTTGCAAAAGTACAATTTTTTTACAAACCAGCAAAATAAATTATATTTTATTTTTTTTCTCTAAAAAAGAAGAAAAAATCATTGTTATCATTTAGAAT
>CAJPPS010000223.1 GCA_905372595.1 uncultured Capnocytophaga sp.
CTGAAGATTTTTATAGATTAAAGGAACTTCCTAATTTAAAAGTAGCTTATATAACGTTTAAAAATGCAAAGGAAAATGACAAGTTTATAACATTTGCCAATACTCATAATTGGGTATATAAACAGCCTTCCTTAGTGAGGTAATATTCTTGTTGTGTGTTTCCTTGCAGTGTTTTTATCAGTGTTAAGTTTTATGAAAGAGTGAGAGAATTTGGTTTTAAATTCTTTTTTAAGTATCTTTGTAGGCGGATAATCTATTTTTTCATTATAGTATTATAAAAATAATAGGGTATTCTCTTTTTAAATTATTTCCAATAAATCATCTCTATGAAAACCTATTTTTACCTTCTGTTTTTGCTATCGCTTTCTTTAGCAGGGCAAACCAAGGATGCACAAAAGCGCTTGTACTATAATCCTATGGAGGGAGATCCTGCCTATGCTATGGGTAAGTATAAGCTGAAGTTACAGGGCTTTGAAGAAACTTTTGATACGCTTACAACGAAGCAGAATATGGTGGATTTTGCTAAGCAAAATCACTTCTCAGATACTATTCCCAAGCAGAATCCTAAGCTAAAAATACCTCATTATTACCTTACTCATTATAAAAAGAATGGAGAAAATCATTGGCAAAATATAATGATTTACTTTCTTGGAAAGAAAATGGATGGGAAAGATGTATTACTGATCACTACGATTAGTTCAGTCTCCGAGACGCCCTCCGAAGAGATTGATACGCAGATGCTCCAGCTCGTATTGGATAGAAAAGTGCCTAAAGAAAACTATATGGGAGGGCGTTCCTTTGATTTTCTTGGAAGAAAAGTACCACTGATGGACGAATGCTATTGGACTGGAGTCAATATCGTGCGCTGCCCTACCAAAGGGGAAATGAATTGGAGCTTGCACCCTACCTTAGCTGAGGCACAGCAGGCTATTACCCTACAGAAGAGATGGGCGATGATGATTCCTGCGCCAGAGAATCGTACAATGAGCCTTCTGATGGAGCGGGATATCACTCTCCTCTTCGAAGGGAAGGAAACACGAGCTACAGAAATTATCTATAACGAACACTATCAACATCCTATCCTAAAGAGTCATCATAAGGATTACAAACTCATTGTCTATTATATAGCCACAGAGGTCAGAGGGCAGGCGATTGCTTGTGCGATTAGCTATTATGATTATAATGAGCGGCTTGCTGATACAGGTTTGCCCGAATTTGTCTCTCAGTTTGTGCGATTGCCCAAATCTTCTCGTTAGCTTATTGTAAGATACGTAACATAGTTTGAGCTTTATTTTCGGTTTCCTGCCATTCGCTTTCCTCTTGCGAGCCACTATTTATCCCACCTCCTACATATACAAATGCCTCTTTGTCTGTGAGTTGGGCGCATCTGAGATTGACAAATAGGTCTAAAGAATTTTTATGTTTGAAATTCACAAGGCCACAATATCCCGCATAGAACTCCCTTGGGTATCCTTCATTTTCTAAAAGAAACTCACGCGCCTTTTCCGTAGGGAAGCCACATACGGCAGGGGTAGGGTGCAGGCGTTGGACAATTTCTTGGATAGGTGTATTAGAAGCGATTTTAGTGGTAATTTCTGTACAGAGGTGCCAGAGCTTGCCGGCGCGTACTTCGTGGATTTTTCCAGTAGATAAATCGGTTGTGTAAGGGGATAGCACCTTGATAATTGTATCGGTGACTACTTGTTGTTCTCGGTATTCCTTTTCCGTCCATAAAGGTTTTTCTCCTTCGACAAAGGGTTTGGTACCCGCCAGGGACATAGTGCGAAGCTGGTTATCTTCTATTTTGACCAATGTCTCAGGGGTTGCCGCTACCCATTTGCCTATTTTAGGATGAGAAAAAGCATAGCAAAAAGCCGTAGGATAAGCCTGTACGAGGTCTTGAAAATAAGTGAGAAGAGGCTTTTGAGCTCCGGTGTAGGCAATCCTTCGTGAGAGCACCACCTTTGTTAGTTCTCCTTTGTCAATAGCCTTTAGAGCTTTGCCGAATAAACTCTGATATTCCGTTCTTGCTGAGGAGGATAGGATAGGATAGGGGAGAGTATCCTTTTTTTCTTCACCGACAAAAGCAGTGGAAAAAAGATTGTCTTGTCTTAGTAGAAAAGACTCTATCCCCACGAAAGGGTGTATGATAAACCCTTTTTCTGAAAAATCCTCTATGGTATGTACACAAGTGTCGTTTTGGTAGATAAGATGGAGCTGACTATCGTTGGGATATTTGAAAAGTACAAAAGGCAGGTCTTCAGTAGCTACTTCTTTAGCTTTTTGTAAGAAATCTTCAGGAGAAAGTATCATCTTTTCTTTACAATTATAGTTGTGTGCTTGCCGTAGGAAATGAGCTTGTTATCCTCATCAGTAATTTTGATATCCCAATGTTGTAGGGTACTTCCCTTATGGATTAGAGTAGCCTTGGCAAAAACTGTTTTTCCCAGAGCTGCGGGGCGGATGTGATTCATTGTGATATCGGTACCTAAGACCAATTGTTTGTCAGGATTAGCCAAGAGTACCGAGGCCATACTCCCCACCGTTTCGGCTAAGGCTGCAGAGGCACCGCCGTGTAGGATACCATTGATCTGGCAATTTTTCTCAGTAACAGGCATTTGTGCAATAAGGTAATCCTTACCTACCTCAATGAAGGAAATCTCAAAGTTCTCCAGTAAGGTGTTTTTCCCAATGGTATTAGCTTGTTCTAATAAGTCTTCTTGCATAGACGCTGAAATTTAGTGCAAAAATACGAAAATAATCACAAATAACTAACACTCATCTTTGAGGAATGTTTCCCATTTTTGAGTGATTCGCAGGGTAATAGCATCTACAAAAACGAGATATCCCTCTTCTTCTAAGTCCGATAGATACGTTTTTAGCTTGCCTTGGTATATTATTTCAGGATATTTTCTCTTCTAATAATATATTTCCAATAACCTCTTGAGGATACTTACTGCCTGATTTGTGATAATGCAAATAGTGGACATACCCTCACTGTGCGCTCTGCTCCTTCTTCAGTATCGGTATAGGTGAACGTTCCAAAGTTCTCTAATGAGGCTCTTATGGCGTTCTTTAGCTTCTTTTCGTGCATAAACTGCCACAAACTCTTCATTCCTCCTTGTGTGCCTGCTTTTACTTCTAT
>CAJPPS010000224.1 GCA_905372595.1 uncultured Capnocytophaga sp.
ATTATGCGGTTTTAGTAGTTAGTTTTAAGCGTTTTTTACGGCGAGACACATTGGCTTGTACCACAAAGTGGTCAATAGTTGGTGCCAATACGTTCATAAGCAAGATAGCAAGCATTACCCCTTCTGGATAAGCTGGGTTAAAGCAACGAATCGCAATAGCGATAAATCCTGCCAAGAATCCGTAAATGTATTTCCCTGTATTAGTCTGCGCTGCGGTTACTGGGTCGGTAGCCATAAATACAGCTCCGAAAGCCAAACCTCCTATAAGCAAGTGCTGATAAGCTGGTAAGCTCCACAAGGCATAGAAGGAAGTCCCCTCCATACTAGGTGCTAAGTAGTTAAAAGTAGTTCCCATTACCCAAGCTCCTACGAACATACTCACCATTACACGCCAAGAAGCGATTTTGGTATAAATAAGGAACAAACCTGCTAAAAGAATGAGGAAAGTAGAAGTCTCCCCTACTGAACCTGGAATGAATCCATAGAAAAGGTCTGACACTTGATAGGTACCTGTTTGCCCTTGTGCTAAGTTACCTAAGATAGTTTCTCCTGAAACAGCATCTAAATTAGCACCAGCAGCTATGTCTTTAGCGCGTTGTACAGCTCCTTCTACCCATACTTTATCACCTGTCATAGATGTTGGGTAAGCAAAGAATAAGAACGCACGAATAGTTAGTGCTGGGTTCAAGATGTTCATACCTGTACCACCGAATACTTCTTTACCTATAATTACCCCGAAAGCTACTGCGACAGCAAGCATCCAAAGAGGAAGATCTACAGGAACAATAAGAGGCACCAACATACCTGTTACCAAATATCCTTCTTCTACTTCGTGACCACGGATAGTAGCGAAAATAAACTCTATCCCTAATCCTACTGCATAAGAAATAATGACAAGGGGTAATACCTTAATTGCTCCTATGGAGAAATTAGCCCAGCTCCAGAAGTCTCCACTACAGAAAGACATTCCAGCCACAGGCTCTAAAGAACCAAAAGCAACCTGATGCTGATATCCTGTATTGAATATACCAAAAATCAAGCAAGGAATCAGTGCCATAATCACTGTATTCATAGTTCGCTTTAGGTCATCTGCTGCCTTAATGTGTGTACCTCCGTGAGTTACCTCATTAGGCGTATAAAGGAAAGTGTGGAGCGCATTGAAAGTTGTCTCCATCTTGGTTCCTTTATACTTTTCTTTTAATGTATTTAATTTACTTTTTAAACTCATTTTCTTAATGAATAAGTTAATTATTTCTTTTTATTGATTTGCGAATTAGTTTTAAAGCCCAATCATAATGGCTTGATGTTGCCGAAACTAAGTAAGAGCCTAGCGAGGTACTACCTGTCCAATGATACTTTTTCTTAGTGAAAAGCTCCTCATCAGTATGTTTCTCTATAATTTGAAAAACCTTATTATGTGTTACTTCAAACTTTGAAAGGACTTCTGCAAGCGATATTTTTTGGCATTCTGCCCATATCTCTCGATTGAGTTTAGGGGTATCTGTAAAGGTATAACCTTCTTTGGGTATTTTGGGGTTCTCACCTCGCATCCCTACCTCATACCAGTTTAAGAATAATAAATGCCAATGATGCAAGTGACCTATGACATCACGAATATTCCTATTCATAGTACCTTTGGGAAATGCTTTTTCTCGCTCTTTATCAGATAGTGCTTCTATCAAAGAAACTAACTTTTGGTAATTTTCTTTGGCTAAAGCCTCTAAATCTTGCTTCGTTGTGGGTCTCGCCATTAAGAAGTTATAGTAACTTTTATCCCAATTCGTCCATCATCAAATCTAAACCATTTCTGATAATTTGCTGATGCGGTTGCTTAGACACACATACAAATTCAGTAAGCGCAAAGTCCTCAGGAGCTACTTCATAAGCACCTAAGTTCTCTAATTCGTCCAAATCCTTATACAAGCAGGCTTTGAGCAGCTGCATAGGGTAAATATCCAATGGAAATACCTCCTCATACATCCCTGTTACCACAAAAGCACGATGTTCTCCATTAGTATTAGTATTTAAGTTATATTTTTTCTTAGGATTGAGCCAAGAGAAAGTCAAGGCACGAGTAAGGGAAACTTTATTAGAAATTGGTTTTGCCCAACCAAACAAATCATAGTCATTTCCTTCTGGAATGGCTGTAATTTGGTCGTCATAGAAGCCCAAGAAGCCTGTTTCACTCACTTGTGTACCTGTAAGTACATTTCCGCTAATGATACGAGTGTTAGCTACTTCCTTAAGCTGGTTGGCTACCACTCCTCCTATTTGTGCCCCTGCAATAGCAGTTACATAATGAGGGTTGGTGAAGCGTTCGCCTGTGAGAGCTACTGTACGAGTAAGATGTACCTTACCTGTTAAGAAAAGTTCTCCTATTACTACCAAGTCTTCAGGATTCACCACCCATACCACTTCTCCCTTATTGATGGGGCTGATCTTAGCAATCTGGGTACTTACATTCCCTGCAGGATGTGGTCCTGATACATTATGAATCTCAATATCCTTAAGGTTACGGAAAGGAGACAAAGAACTGTCTTTGAAAACAGACACGTGCACCTTGCCAGTGGTAAGTTTGGACAAAGCTGTAAGTGCCGTCTGTAATTGTTGTTCTTTACCCTTGAGGATATAATCATAATCAGGGGCGAGCGGATGAGTTTTACAAGCTGAAACAAAGATTGCCTTAGGCTTGCCGTCAGGGTTAGCAATTACGTCATAAGGGCGTTGCTTAATAAAAGGCCAGCAACCTGCTTTGAGTAGGTGTTCCTTTATCTGCTCGGCTTCCATCTGTGCTATATTCTTCTCTCCAAAGTTCACAAATACTTGTTCCTTACTAGGCTCAATATGTATTTCCAACACCTTACGCCTCTCCCCACGGATAATCTCCTTAATGGTTCCACTTACAGGAGATGGGAACAAAATACGCTCATCACTTTTTGAAAAGAACAGCGCCTCACCTGCTTTCACTTCATTCCCTTCTCTGAGAAGTAATTTGGGAATGATTCTGTGAAAATCACTGGGTTTGATTCCATACAGGGGCGAGAGTGGTAATTGCTTGGTTACCTTATCTGCCTCCCCCTCTAAGTGTATGTCTAACCCTTTTCGAATGCGGATGTCACTTGACATAGGA
>CAJPPS010000225.1 GCA_905372595.1 uncultured Capnocytophaga sp.
CTAATACTGGAGCTGAAGAAGCTCTCCTTACAGGAGAAACACAACAGAAAGAAAGTCTTTCTATTATGCAACTTATCTTTGATGGAGGTCTTGCTAATACAATTATTATCGGAGTTCTATTCCTGATGCTTGCGGTAACCATCTATATCTATTTTGAGAGGACCTTTGCCATTAGTGCTGCCAAGAAAATAGATACCAATTTTATGAATGTTATCCGAGATAACATTACTTCTGGAAGAATTGAAGCTGCTAAAAACCTTTGTTTTCAATATAACAGTCCCATAGCAAGGCTCGTAAGTAAAGGAATTTCTCGTATAGGAAGACCTATTGATGATATTCATAAAGCCATTGAGAATACAGGTTCCTTAGAAGTCTATAAATTAGAGAAAAATGTCTCCTTATTAGCTACTTTAGCTGGGGTAGGACCTATGATAGGATTCCTTGGAACAGTAGTGGGAATGGTAATGTCTTTCCACGCAATGGCAACCAGTGGAGGGCAAGCCGATATGAGTATCTTAGCCAATGGTATCTATACAGCAATGACCACCACTGTAGCAGGACTTATTGTAGGAATTGTGGCTTACTTAGCTTATAACCACTTGGTAATGAGGATTAATAACGTCACTCAAAAGCTAGAAGCTACTACGGTTGATTTCTTAGATATGTTAAACGAACCTATTTAGAAATGAGTATCAAGTCCAGTAATAAAGTCTCCCCTGAATTCAGTATGTCTTCGATGACGGATATCGTCTTCCTTTTACTGATTTTCTTTATGCTTACTGCTTCTAATAATCCAAAAGTATTGGATATGTTATTGCCTAAAGCTAAGGGAAAAACCTCAAGCATACAGAATATATCGGTGAGTATCAATAAAGATTTACAATACTTTATTGATAAGAAACCCATTGACCCGAATGAAATGGAGAAAGAACTCAAAACGGCTCTTAATAGAGTAGAGAACCCCACTATCATCCTCAGAGTTGAAGAAAGTGTACCCATTGAAAAAGCGGTCTTGGTAATGGATATTGCAAATCAAAATCAGTATAAATTGATTTTAGCTGTACGACCCAAGTAATTATGGTATTAGATACAATACATAAGCAAAAATCATTTGCTATTACATTAGTAATTATGGGGCTTATCATCCTATTATTACTAATGGCAAAGCTAGGAATGCATACAGAACTACCCGAAGAGGGAGGTGAGATTGCTATTACCTTTGGTACTGACTCTCAGGGTATGGGAGAAATTACACCTCCAAAAACTTCCGAAACTTCTGAAGCTCAAAAAGAAGAAATTGTAGAAAAAGATAATGTAGATTCCTCTGCTGAGAATCTAATTACTCAAGAAACTGAAGAAGAAACCATTACTATTCCTCCTAAAAAGGTAAAAAAGGAAAAACCTAAAGAACAAAAGCCATCTTCCTCCACTACTAATGCCTTATCCAATGTAATGAATGCTATTTCAAAAAGCTCTCAGACAGGAAGTTCTAATGCCAATCAAGGAGATGATGGAACCCCAGGATACAAAGGTGACCCTAATGGAAATCCTTATGCAAACAGCTTCTATGGTGGAAGTGGAACTGGTGGAAGTGGAAAAGGATGGGGTCTCAATGGTAGAAAAAACATAAGTGGAGAAAATATAAGGCAGGATTGCAATGAAGCTGGCTTTGTAGT
This sequence comes from uncultured Capnocytophaga sp., assembly GCA_905372595.1. GTDB lineage: Bacteria > Bacteroidota > Bacteroidia > Flavobacteriales > Flavobacteriaceae > Capnocytophaga. Next base: position 1,677 of record CAJPPS010000225.1, read on the forward strand.
TGTACAAATAGAAGTTGATAGAAATGGGAAGGTAATCCGAGCTAAAGCAGGGCAAAAAGGAACTACCAATAGTGCGCCTTGCCTACTAGAAGCTGCTCGAAAATCCGCTCTAACTTATCGCTTTAATGCAGATGAGAAAGCTCCTCAAACACAAATAGGCTTTATCACAATCAATTTCAGATTAGGAGAATAGTTTAAAAATATTTTGTGTTAAATTTTCACTAACTGAGATTCAAATTATATTTTTTCGTATCTTTGCTCAATTATTAAGAAAAAATTAATATATAACCCAATGGCATATATTGACTATTATAAGGTTCTAGGAGTTGACAAATCAGCATCCACTAAGGATATAAAGAAAGCATACCGCCAGCTGGCTAGGCAATATCATCCCGATATGAATCCTAACGATAAGGCTTCTGAACAACGTTTTAAGGAAATTAATGAAGCCTATGAGGTATTAGGAAATGCTAAAAATAAAGCCAAATATGATAAATATGGAAAGGATTGGCAACAGAGTGAGGCTTTTGAAAAAGCTAGGCAACAAGGGAGAAATCCTTTTGGAAATGGTTTTGAGGGAGCTACTTACTCTAGTACAACAGATTTTTCAGATTTTTTCAAAGAAATATTTGGAAAAGAAGCCGGATTTGGAAGAAATAATTTTGGTTCTGCCTCTGGCAAATTCAGAGGACAAGACCTACAAACTGAAATAAGCCTAACACTCCGTGAGGCTGCTACCACTCACCCAAGAACTTTTTCTGTAGGAGGAAAAACCATCCGAATAACCATCCCCGCTGGTATTCAAAATAACCAACAAATCAAGCTCAAGGGTTATGGTTCTGAGGGAGTGAATGGGGGACCCAATGGTGATCTATACATCACTTTCCATATATTGCCCGATCCCACTTTTGAACGTATTGGGAATGACCTGAAAGTAAAAGCTACTATTGATATATATACAGCTATTCTTGGAGGGGAAGTACAAGTAGAAACCCTCTCTGGTAAAGTGAAACTTAAAGTAAAACCAGAAACTCAACCTGGTACTACCGTTCGCTTGAAAGGGAAAGGATTCCCTGTATATAAGCAGGGGACTTTCGGTGATTTCTTTATTACCTATACTGTAGAACTCCCTAAGAACTTGACAGACAAGCAGAAGGAACTTTTTGAACAACTACGTAAATTACAAGATAATGGAACAACAGCATAGAATATCAAAAACCAAAGTAATTAGGCTCTATAAGATAAAATCCTCCTTCTTCAATGATTTGGTGGCTAATGGACTTATCAAGACCGAAATCATAGATAGGGTTACCTATGTACATTATGACCAATTATCTGCTCTTGAACGCTTTGTTAATTGGCATTATGACCTAGAAATAAATGTTCCTAGTATGCAAATTATCCATCGTTTATTGGAAAAAATCCAAGTCTTACAAGAGGAAAAT
>CAJPPS010000226.1 GCA_905372595.1 uncultured Capnocytophaga sp.
AGTCAATAAAACCAAAACAATCTTTTAGGCTCTCCCATTTTATATTTTTGGCAGTTTCCAACATATAAGTTGAGTTCATTCTTATTTTATCTAAGCCTATCCTTTGTATAAGGATAGAAAGTTAATTACTCAATTACTCATATTTTTATCTAGCAAAGATAAAATATTTTTCTTTATTTTTCAAGTGATTCCTTGCAATAAAATTCTGTATGTGATATAATTTTTTTCTAAGATGATGATATTTCAAAAAAAAATAATATCTTTGCATCGAAATAAATAACAAAAATATTAGATTATGTCTAAACTATCTAGAAAAGCAACCGTATTGAATGCTAAAGTAGTAGAATTATTACAAAAACAAGTAGAAATGGAAGCTCACGCAAGTGCCACCTACTTGGCAATGTCTTCTTGGTGTGATGCCCACGGATTCACTAAGAGTGCTGCTTTTTTTCTTGAACATTCTTCAGAGGAAAGAGGTCATATGCTAAAAATATTCCATTTCTTGAATGAAAATGGTGTAAGAGCTTTTTCTCCAGAAGTAAAAAATATCCAACAGGAGTACAAAGGCTTAAGAGATGTGTATGAAAAAACATTAGAACACGAAATAGCTGTTACTGATGCTATTAATGCCATCGTAAAACTAGCTCGTAAAGAAGATGACTTTGCTAGTGAAAACTTTTTACAATGGTTTGTAGAGGAGCAATTGGAAGAAGAACGCTTAGTTCGTGATATCCTAACTATGTTTGAATTTGTAAACGAAAAAGAAAGTACCTTTGCACTTAAGCTTGTAGATGAGCGTATTCCCTTGGAAAACTAACAATAGATTAAAGATTTAAGTGAAAAAAGCTGTCGTAATGACAGCTTTTTAGTTTTTCTATGGGTTAATAGTTTTATTGGCGGTAAATTCACGGATTAATGTACCCCCTACATACCGTCCTGCTGAGTATAAACCTTTTTCTTGAGAACCATTCAAAACATTTCCTTCTTTGTAAAGAGCATAATTTCTTCCTTGAATAAATTTATCACTTGAGAAAAGGAAATAAGTAGCAGAGATAGGCAGAAGAAAGGTAAATACTTCTCGGTTTCCTTCTCTAAGATGTAAGAGAGACTGAGATTGAAGAGCCCCATTCCAAATCATAGCAGGGTAGGAAGGCTCACTCAAAGAGGCTTTACCATTAGGTGTTCCTCCAAGAGCTATAAGAGTACCAGCTTTGATATGAAAAGCTCCACTCAGGGGTACATTGATAGGAGTCTCAGGAGAAGCACCACACTTGAGAAAAGTTCTCCCTCCAGTGAAAGCAACCTCCTCATCACTTCTCAAACCACTTCCTGTAGTTGCTAGAAGGTTGTATGATCCACTATTAATATAAATTCCTTTAAGACCTGTTACAGCTGTCCCGATTGTATTTAGGTCTATTGTAGCATTGGTAAGGGTCAGTATACTTGTTGTGTGGATACCTTTGGCGAAGGCAATAATCTTAATCTCTCCGCCATTGATGGTAATATAAGGGTCAATAGTAGTTTCTTCACTTGAAGCAACAATACCATTACTTTTAGCCTTTAGGAAATATTTTCCTTGATTAATAATAATGCTTCCATTACCAACCGCTAAGGCATTCTCTTGCCCATTTTGGTTATTGATAGAAATAGTTCCTCCATCTCCTATAAAGTGACTTCTGAGTTCAATTCCATTTTCAGAAGCCTCTGTAATTGAGATTTCTCCGTTTAAGATATGTAAATAGCCCAAGGAAGCGATTCCGTGTTTATATTTTCCTTTAATAGATAGCTTTCCTTCTCCATCAATGATCATATGGGAGGTGCTATATAGAGTGGCTGTTGGGTCTTCTCCGTGTATGCTTGAGTAAGTCGTACCATCGGAGAGGAAATTATTGGTATCATCATTTAGGTGGATAAATGCCTTTCCATTTCCTCGCAGATGAATAGCAGCCCCATCTTCATTGGATAGAGATAAATTATTAAGTGTAAGCTTATAAGGCTGGCTACTAATGAGCTTGAAGCTCCCAGAAGAGGCACTTCCAGAGAGTATATATTCTATATTATTTGCACTAGAAGTGAGGGTGATGTGTGCTCCTCTCTTTAGGGAGGAAATACCTATATGTGAAGTTACAGTTACAGAACTCTCTGTAAAATTCACCAACACTTGTTCTGTAAAAGAATGGTTTGAAGGTAAGTCATCAGGATTTTCTCCTCTTTGGGAGCCTCCCATATGAGTTGTATTGGAGTCTGTTAAGGGGGTAATTAGAATTCCTTGTTCAGGGGTAGGAGAGGGACTAGGAGTAGGTATAGGAGGCCTTCTCTTAGGGATTCTATCATCTATATCATCCGCGCAGGAAGCAAATAATATCCCCATGAGACTACATAAAAATAAAAGTTTCTTCATTGAATTATTGAATTAAAAAATCGTAAGTTGTTTTAAGCGATAAGCGATACCTAAGGAAAAATAGGTGTGACGGAAAGTATTATTATTACTGAAGTTGGCACTCTCTAGGGCAGGAGCTTCTTTGTTGAATAAATTGGTTAAGGAATTAGTGTAACGAAGTTCTCCAAAGAGTTCTTCAGCCAAACGTACTTTGAGTCCTATACAAATAGCAAAATCGAAGGTACGGTAGATGTTCTTATCCAGATAATTACTTCCATTAAAGAGAGGTTCTTCAGCACCAATCTCAGGTTTTACTGCCATAAAACCAAATTGAGGTCCTATCTGTAAGCTATATTTTTCGTGTAGATGTATATTGGCAAGAATAGGGACATTGATATAATCCGTATTCATAGAGGTTACATAGACTTCTCTATTGGGAAGCAAATCCGTACGTTCCCATTTAGCTCCTTGCCGAGAGAAAAGTATCTCAGGTTGTAGAGAGAAGACCCTTCCTAAGAAAAGCTGTCCGTAGCCTCCTACATAAGCCCCCATTTTACCTTTGAAGGAAGATACCTCAGAGGTGTTCCCTCGTAAGGAGACATAACTAAGACCTCCCTTTAAGCCTAAATCAAATTCTTGAGCCTTACAGAAGAAACTACACAAGAGGAAAAAGAGATATTTTTTCATTGAATATTGAAATAAAGGTTTGTAAATAG
>CAJPPS010000227.1 GCA_905372595.1 uncultured Capnocytophaga sp.
AGAAAAACCTCAGTGGTGGTTCTTCCGCTTCCAAAGAAGGAAACTCCGATGCAAAACGTGCTCGCCGAAAAAAATAATATTTTAAAATCAGTAAGCAATGTTACAACCAAAAAGAACAAAATATCGTAAGGATCAGAAAGGACGCATGAAGGGGGTATCCCAAAGAGGGCATCAGCTTTCTAATGGTACATTCGGCATCAAGTCCCTAGAATCCGCTTTTATCACTGCTCGCCAGATTGAGTCAGCCCGTGTGGCCGCTACCCGTTATATGAAACGTGAAGGACAGCTTTGGATCAAAATATTCCCAGATAAGCCTATTACCAAAAAGCCTTTGGAAGTACGTATGGGTAAGGGTAAAGGAGCTGTTGAGTACTGGGTGGCTGTGGTAAAGCCAGGACGTATCCTATTTGAAGTAGGTGGCGTACCTTTGGAAGTTGCCAAAGAAGCCCTTCGCCTTGCCGCTCAGAAGTTACCCGTAACTACTAAGTTCGTTGTAGCGAGAGATTATCAAGAGTAATTTTATTAACAATGAAACAGTCAGAAGTTAAAGATTTATCAGTCGCTGAGCTTGAGCAAAAGCTCACCGAACTTAAGAAAACCCATTCGGAATTAAAAATGGCGCATGCCATTTCTCCAATAGAAAATCCACTTACTATTCGCAGCCTCCGTCGCGATATTGCACGTATAGCAAGTGAGTTAACCCGTAGAGAATTACAATAATCATTGTGGCTTTAATATGGAAAAGAGAAATTTAAGAAAAGAAAGAATAGGGGTTGTTACCAGCAACAAAATGGAAAAATCCATTGTGGTATCAGTCGTAAAACGTGTAAAACACCCTATGTACGGAAAATTCGTATTGCAAACTAAAAAGTTTGTTGCACACGATGAAAAAAATGACTGCAATATCGGAGATACCGTGCGCATTATGGAAACCCGCCCACTGAGCAAGACTAAGTGCTGGCGATTAGTAGAAATCATAGAAAGAGCGAAGTAATTATGGTACAACAAGAATCAAGATTAAAAGTAGCCGATAACACAGGAGCCAAAGAAGTATTGACCATCCGTGTGCTTGGAGGAACCAAACGCCGTTATGCCTCTGTAGGAGATAAAATCGTTGTGACTATCAAGGAAGCAACTCCTACCGGAAGTGTGAAAAAAGGACAGGTTTCTACCGCTGTAGTCGTGAGAACCAAAAAAGAAGTAAGACGCCAAGATGGTTCTTACATTCGTTTTGATGAAAATGCTTGCGTACTGCTTAACGCTGCTGGTGAAATGAGAGGTACCCGTGTCTTCGGTCCTGTAGCACGTGAACTCCGTGACAAGCAGTTTATGAAAATTGTGTCATTAGCACCTGAGGTGCTTTAATCCATGCAATGATGATAAAGCTAAAAATAAAAACAGGCGATACTGTACAAGTAATCGCAGGCGACCACAAAGGGGAAAAGGGAAAAGTACTCAAAGTGGATCGTGAGAAAAACAGAGCTATCGTGGAAGGTGTGAACTTAGTATCAAAACATACCAAACCCAGCGCCCAAAACCCTCAAGGGGGCATCATCAAAAAAGAAGCTCCTATACACATCTCCAACCTTTCCCTCTTAGACCCTAAGAGCGGAGAGCCTACCCGTGTAGAGTATCAGGTGAAAGATGGCAAAAAAGTAAGAATTTCTAAAAAATCAAAACAAGTAGTGTAATTATGACATATATACCTCGACTCAAACAGGAATATAAGGAGCGCATAATTGCAGCTCTTAAAGAAGAATTTGGTTACAAGAATGTAATGCAAGTTCCTAAACTTGAAAAAATCGTTGTAAGCCGTGGAGTAGGTTCTGCCGTTGCTGACAAAAAGCAAATAGAATACGCTGTAGATGAGCTTACCAAAATCACAGGTCAGAAAGCCGTAGCTACTACCTCCAAAAAGGACGTGGCTTCCTTTAAGCTCCGCCGTGGTATGTCCATCGGGGCTAAAGTAACCCTTCGCGGTGAGCGTATGTATGAGTTCCTCGATAGGCTCATCACTATTGCACTACCTCGTGTGAGAGATTTCCAAGGAATCAAAGCAACAGGATTTGACGGACGTGGCAACTATAACCTAGGGGTTACCGAACAGATTATCTTCCCTGAGATTGATATTGACAAAATCAACAAAATCGCAGGTTTTGATATCACTTTCGTTACCTCTGCTGCAACTGACAAGGAAGCAAAATCATTATTAACCGAATTAGGATTACCATTTAAAAAGAACTGATATGGCTAAAGAATCAATGAAAGCTCGTGAAGTGAAAAGAGCGAAGCTGGTAGCTAAGTATGCTGAAAAAAGAAAAGCGCTCAAAGAGGCTGGAGATTACGAAGCCCTACAGAAGCTGCCTAAAAATGCCTCTCCTGTACGCTTGCACAACCGTTGCAAACTCACAGGACGTCCTAAAGGATACATGCGTACATTTGGTATCTCACGTGTCCTTTTCCGTGAAATGGCTAACAAAGGACTTATCCCAGGGGTAAAAAAAGCAAGTTGGTAATTTAAAAAAAGAAATTTATGTACACAGACCCAATCGCTGACTACTTAACACGCATTCGTAATGCAAGCAACGCAGGGCACAGAGTAGTAGAAATTCCAGCTTCAAACCTTAAAAAAGAGATTACCAAAATCCTTTTTGATCAAGGCTATATTCTTAGCTACAAGTTTGAAGATAATGATGTGCAAGGAACCATCAAAATAGCCCTCAAATACGATAAAGAAACCAAAGAACCTGTTATACGTAAAATCGTACGCGTAAGTACCCCAGGTCTTCGTAAGTATGTAGGTGCTGCTAAGCTCCCTCGTATTCTCAACGGACTCGGTATCACTATCGTTTCTACCTCCAAAGGAGTAATGACTGGTAAGCAAGCCCGCGCTCTTAATATAGGGGGAGAAGTAATTTGTAATGTTTACTAATAATTAACGACTTAAAAGAATGTCAAGAATAGGTAAAGCACCCATCAGTATTCCTCAAGGAGTAACGATTACTATCAAAGATAATATCATTACTGTAAAAGGAAAACTCGGCGAATTAACCCAAGTGGTTAAAGACGTTGCTGTAAAGCAAGAAGATG
>CAJPPS010000228.1 GCA_905372595.1 uncultured Capnocytophaga sp.
TGAAATACTTCCTTCAGCTCAGGTAGAGAAGGAAAATTTCAAAGGAATGATTCCAGCTTCAGTAAAACAGATGAAAATATTCTTAGAAGACTCTCGAAAGCTCTTCAAAGATAATAATATAGGGAATATTCTTGAGAAAAATCAATAATATGCTCCAAAATAGCATCTAGATAAAAAGTAGAAAGATGAAACAAATCAATTGTAAAGGAGAGCTAATTACTTTTGATTCTCCTAAAGTAATGGGAATATTGAATATAACTCCTGATTCTTTTTATTCAGTAAGCCGAACTTCTGTAGCGGAAGTTATAAAAAAAGCTGAGCAAATGCTCTTAGAGGGAGCTTCCTTTATTGATATTGGGGGATATAGTTCCCGTTCTAATGCACAGGAAGTTTCTCTTGAGGAAGAAATCCAGCGAGTAGTGCCTGTAGTGGAGACTCTTGTGAGGGAATTTCCTCATATATGTATTTCGGTGGATACTTTTCGAAGTAAAGTAGCTCAATTAAGCCTTGAGGCAGGTGCTTGTATCATTAATGATATATCTGCTGGACAAATAGAGGATACAATGTGGGAGGTAATACAAAAATATCAAGTTCCTTATATAGCAATGCATATGAGAGGCACTCCTCAAACAATGCAAAATTATACTGATTATCAGAATATAGTCAAGGATATTCTTTTCTATTTCTCTCAAGTGAAAGATAGAGCACGTCAGTTACAAATTAATGACCTTATAATAGACCCTGGTTTTGGTTTCTCTAAGACGCTTTCTCAGAATTATGAGCTTATGCAACAGCTTTCCTTATTCAAAGCATTGGAATGTCCTATTCTTGTAGGTATTTCCCGAAAATCAATGTTATATAAGCTCTTGGGAACTTCTCCAGAGGAAGCCCTGAATGCAACCTCTGTTCTTAATACATTCGCATTGCTTCAAGGAGCGGATATTCTTAGAGTACACGATGTAAAAGAGGCAATAGAATGCGTGAAAATCGTTCAAGAACTCCATTATGAGTAAAAACAAAAGCTATCCAAGTAGAAAATTGGATAGCTTTTATTAAAGAACTAATTTTTAAACTTTTAAATTATTTATCTATGGAGCCTAAGACACGCTGCATAAAGGTATTGAGGGCTTCTTTCTCTGGAGTTCCTGCTTTGATAAGTTTTTGTACCTCTAAAGCACCATACATATTGGAGAGAAGTTCTCCAATCATATCTAATTCTTCATCTTTAAGAGAAGAAAGTTCTGTAAGATTCTCCAGTACTTCTATAGTTTCAAGTACATAATCTTCATCATTACTTTCAATGAACTTGGATATGTGCTTAATTATTGGTAATTTCATCTATCAACTCATTTAAAGCCTCTTGCTTATTTGTTTGGATATCGCGAACGAGCTGTCCATCTACAAAAGTAGCAAAAGTAGGCAGGTTAGTTACATTAGCCAGCTTGCGGGATTCAGGGAATTGTTCTGCATCTACAATTACAAATGTGATATCTTCCTTCTCTGAAGCAATTTTTTTGAATTTAGGCTTCATAATACGGCAGTTTCCGCACCAGGAAGCAGAGAATTGTACGGCTACTTTTTTATTAGCTTGTATAACTTCTCCTAGAGTATCGGTAGTAAGTTCTAACAACATAATTTTTTAAATAAGGGATTAATCTAAAATCTTTGCGTTTTTATTCTATAGTTATAGGGATTCTTAGTGATTAGCTAAGTAATCAGCGGTACTTTTTCTATCAGCGTGCATAGCCTCTTTTCCTTCTTCCCAGTTAGCAGGGCATACTTCGCCATATTTCTGTACGTGAGAATAAGCATCTATAAGTCGTAGATATTCCTTAACATTACGTCCTAGAGGCATATCATTTACACTTTCGTGGAATATTTTTCCTTGCTCATCAATAAGGAAGGTAGCACGGTAGGTCACGTTAGAACCTTCTATAAGATAGGTGTCTTGCTCTTCGTTATACACGTGCTCTGCTTCTAAAATACCTAAAGCAGTGGATAGGTTACGAGTTGTATCGGCAAGAATAGGATAGGTAACACCTTCAATACCTCCTTGATTCTTAGGTGTGTTTAGCCAAGCAAAATGCACTTCACAGGTATCTACAGAAGCACCTATGATAATAGTGTTACGTTTTTCGAATTCAGCACGTAGTTCCTCGAAAGCGTGTAATTCGGTAGGACAAACGAAAGTGAAGTCTTTAGGATACCAGAAAAGAACTACTTTCTTATTCTTCTTAGTAGCTTCTTCTAGGATATTGATACGAAGGTTATCACCCATTTCTGAGATAGCATCAACAGTGATGTTTGGGAATTTTTTTCCTACTAATGACATATTTTTATATTTTTATAGTGAAACTTATTTTTCTGCTGCAAAAGTATAAAGAAGTACCATACTAGAAGTCTATTTTTAATAATATTTTTCTATATTGGAATAAATTTTAGTGATAATGAAGAATTAAGAACAATCAAGTAGGGTTATTTTATTAGATAAAAATTATTATCTTTGCGCCCTAAATATTTAACTTAATAAAGTAATGAAAAAAATATGTTTTGCACTTTTAGTGTTTTTTGCCTTGCATACCAATGCACAGGATAAGTACAAATGTATGGTACAGATGACCAACTATAATGGAGAAGCAGCTTATATGGTCGTTTCTTTGATTGATCCTCAGGGGAATTACCAGAAAACTCTTTATGTATTTGGAGACAATGGAAAGTATTATGATTCACTGAAAAAGTGGTTTGTTTTTTATCAAGACAAAAAAGAGAAAATAGATGCTGTTACAGGAGCATCTATCACACAAGGAGACCGAAAAACTATTACACTGAACCTTGATAAAAATCTGCTGGATCAAGGATATAAAATCCGTTTTGAATCGGCTGTAGAAGATCAAAATTATTATACCACAGATGCAGAAGTCCCTTTTTCATCGGAATCTCTTAAGGGAAAAACAGAAGGATCAGGATATGTACGGTATATACGCCTAACAGAAGCTAAGTAAAAACTTTTAAAAACAGCATAAAAAATTGAGAATAACCATTTTATCTTATTTAAGAAAATGGTTATTTTTTAACAATAAAAT
>CAJPPS010000229.1 GCA_905372595.1 uncultured Capnocytophaga sp.
GTTCTAAGAACGAGTAATTTTTTAATATTTTAAATAGGTTGTTTTAAAAAGATATAGATATTTCGCTAAAGGGAAGCTTATTAAAGCCCTTTTACTTACAAAAAGGAACAAAAAATGTGGCAATACTGTTCAGTGGCAATACTTTATGTAAGAAATGCCTTAGGAAATATGCTAAAAAGGTGGAAAATGAGAGTGAGAAACTCTCTTTGAGAAGTTAAGCAATGGGAGGTCTCATTTGCTTATTAATCGTTTTATGAGTAAGCAATTGTTCTTTAAAGAAAAAAGGAGGTAATTCATCCTCTGGGAAGTAGGGAACCTCCAAGGCTATAGGAGCTATGGGGATAAGCTCTATGGACTTCAGGTTAAGAACCTTATCTGTGGTTTCAGAGGTTTTTTCTATACTTTTATTAAGATGACACTTTCCGTGACAATGAAGTTGCTTGTTCTCTTTATTTACACAATATATTTTTTCTATATAATCTTTGTTCAAATTATAATGAATAAGAAGTAATGTCTGCTGAAAAGCTATCAGCAGAAGCAGAACAGAAAGTGTTATGCTTATTACTTTTTTCATTGTGTATTAGATGTTACTAAATGACAATTAAATCCTGAGCAAAGGTACAAAAAAAAATTCAAACAACAAAAGATTTTTAGGTCTTTTTCTTATTTGTCTTTAACAATAACGAAGCGAGCTTTATAACCCGTAAGTAATGCCCAAGTTTCATTAATCAAGACGTTATTGTTTTCATCAATAACTTGAAAATGAGCTGTATTAGGTCCATAAAGCCCCTGATTTACAGCTTTTATTTCTATCTTGTTAAATCCTATTTTCAGGGGGATATGTAGTTGTTGGAAGTTTCCAGTAAGATATACATTACTGATAAAAAGTTCATCATTGAGATACACATCTACTAAATCTCCATCTACATTAGCGTAATCCCTACAAAAAATACCCACAGCATTGGCGTTGCTACTATAATTTCCGTAGGACTTGTCTCCCTTGAGAGAAGATAGGTCATATTCATTTTCCTTAGTATCCCCTCTTACAGATTCAGGAAGCTGAAACTCTCTCTGAGCATATTGTTTTTTATATTGTCCTGTAAAATCCACTCCTTTTTCCTCTGAAGAAAAAGACAGAGGCTTCTGATAGTTTTTTAACCAAGAATCCACCACAGGTGAATAGGATTTTTCAGGGGATTTTGGTTGCAAAGGAGCTTCCTTCTTAGGAGCAACATAAAGCTTTCCTGAAGAGAGGTTTTCAGGTTGCCCATATACAGAGAAAAAAGATATAAAAAAGAAAAATAAAATGAATAGTCTCATACTTAACAAACACGCAAAAAGTATGCCATTCTTAGTGAATAGACTATTTTTCTTTCCTTATGAAGATAGTTTCTGTAATAAATTCTTTTCCTTGAATTTTATTACTTTCTTTAAGAAAAAGAGAATCTCCTTTTATAAGATAGGAACTGTTCTCTGGGCGACCTATTTTATTGATAAGTTTCAGGCTATCCTTAGTGGCTGTGTAAGATAAGGAAAAAACATCTTCTTGACACTCCCCTTTATTAAAAAAAGTGTGGCATATTACAGAGTCTTTCTGAAAAGAAAAATAATTCTGCTTAGAACAAGGATTAAGAGGAATAACTTTTCCATTACTATTAATACCTGCTAATTGCCAATCTCCCAGAAGAGCTAATTGCCAATCTCCCAGAAGAGTAGGGGCGGAGTTCGAGCAAGCTCCTAATAGAGTTCCTAAAAGGATAAAAGAAATCTTTTTCATCATTATAAAGCTACAAATAGGAGTGCAAAGATACGTATTTTTCTGCACATAGTTGCTGTTGAACAAGAATTTTAGAAGCTATTTTTGTAGAGAATTGAGGATAAGTGATGCCGTCCGCTCGCTGGCGCCTTCATTGCCCAATTTTTCTCGTAATGTTTTGTAATCTTTGAGGAGCTGGGCTCTGTATTCAGAATTTAGAAGTTTCTCCAATTCTGTTTTTAGATTCTTTGTATTGAGCTCACCCTGAATGAGTTCAGTAACTACGGGGGCATCCATTATCAGATTGACCAACGAAATATATTTTAGGCTAATTACCCGCTTGGCTATTTCGTAGGAAATCCAATTGCCTCGATAGCAAACTACTTCGGGAACGTTGAACAACGCAGTCTCCAAGGTAGCTGTACCACTGGTAACTAAAGCTGCGTGGGCGTGAGAGAGTAGGTCATAGGTCTTTCCGGTAACAAAATGTACATTCTCTTCTTTGATAAATTGTTTGTAAAAATCATATCCTAAGGAAGGAGCCCCTGCGATAACAAATTGATATTGATGATAACTCCCCACCACTGAGAGCATTACTGATAGCATTTTGGCAATCTCCTGCTTACGGCTACCAGGGAGCAAAGCAATGATAGGACGCTCATCTAAGCCGTTTTCTTGTTTGAAAACATCCTCACTTACTTCCTTGCGTGTTGCAATAGCATCTAAGAGGGGATGTCCTACAAAGTGTACAGGATATTGGTGCTTGCCCTCATAGAAATCCTTTTCGAAAGGGAGAATGACATACATTGCATCCACATCCCTTTTGATGGCTTTAATTCGATTTTCTTTCCAAGCCCATATCTGAGGAGAGATGTAATAATGGGTAGGAATTCCCTGCTGCTTAGCCCACTTAGCAATACGCATATTAAAGCCAGGGTAATCAATGAAGATAAGTGCATCGGGTTGAAACTGTGTGATATCTCGTTTGCAAAAATCAATATTTCGAAGAATTGTTTTAAGGTTAGTTATTACCTCCCAAAACCCCATAAAAGCCAAATCGCGGTAATGTTTGATGAGCTTTCCCCCAACGGCTTCCATACGATCACCTCCCCAAAAGCGAAATTCCGCTTCAGGATCTATCTGTTGTAATGCTCGCATCAGGTTTGCTCCGTGTAAATCGCCAGAGGCTTCACCAGCGATAAGGTAGTATTTCATAGTGATGAATATTTTTGCAAAGATACTATTTTTTCAAAAATAATTGTATATTTGCCTTGCGATTATTTATATCCCAATATGCTAAG
>CAJPPS010000230.1 GCA_905372595.1 uncultured Capnocytophaga sp.
GTATTGAATAGAATAATTCCTTTTTTGCTTAGAATACTATATAATTGCTTAAAAAAAGAAATATTGAAGAGAAAATCAGGCATTTTTTTATCTTCAAAGATATCAATAATGATTAAATCATACTTGCGGGTAGTGTTTTTTATATATTCTTGCGCATCCTCTATGAATATCTGTAAGTTTTTTATTTTGTCTAATTGAAAAAATAGTCTTCCAAGTTCGATAATTTCTTTGTCAATATCCACACCATATATTTTTCCATTGAAATTGATTTCATTAATGAGTGTTTGCACTACACTTGCTCCGGCTAATCCTAGGACAAGGATTTTCTTTTGTTGCTTAATAGTTTCATACCCAATCTTTTTTAAACCAAATCGTAGGACTCGTTGTAGGCTTCCAAAAGAATAATCGGTATTGGTAGAGTTTAGAATGGGCTTCCCATTAAGCAAAGTAACAGAAAGTTCTCCAGATATTTGGGAATGACTTCTGTAGATGGTTATGGGGAAAATATAACTGAGTAACCGCTTAAAGAACATAATTATAGAGGTTTATGGAATATCGAGATATTTGTGCATTTGCAAGGATATTTTCCATTGAGGATGGGCTAATACATATTCTACCATTTTAGGAATCATTTTCTCTTTACGGCTCCATTCAGGCTGTAGGTAGCGAATACATTCAGGCTGAGTGAGAGCAGACATTTCTTCTGCAAAAAGGAAATCATTCTGATTATAAATAATCATTTTAAGTTCATTGGCTTTCTGATGAATTAAGGGAAGAGGACGTTTATTTTTTTTGGGAGATAAGCATATCCAGTCCCAGATTCCTGTCAAGGGGTGAGCTCCAGAGGTTTCTATATGGGTACGGGCTCCTTTGCTTTTGAGAAGCTGGGTCAGGGGTAGTAAATTATACATTAAGGGTTCTCCTCCTGTGATAATAATTGTTTTGGAGTATTGGAGAGCTTTCTGTACAATATTCTCTATGGGGGTAAGAGTGTGTAAGGAAGCATCCCAGCTTTCCTTGACATCACACCAATGACAGCCTACGTCACAGCCCCCTAAGCGAATGAAATAAGCCGCAGTACCCTTATAGAATCCTTCTCCTTGAAGGGTATAAAAAGCCTCCATTAGAGGGAGAACTTCTCCCTTTGCTATAAGTTCTTGCATTTAGGTCAGAGAATAGAAATAAATTATAGAAAGAAGAGGTTGTTATAATGACAAGTAATAGTTAATAAGCAGAAGAGAAGCCCATTAACTATTACTTGAGTGCTTTAGAACTATTTGTTTTCTGTTTGGCTTATTCTTCGAGAGTATTCCATAGAAACTGCTGAACGCTCGAATTTTAGCTTTCCTGAAAGGGTTTCAATCACAACAGAAGTGTCAGAGATTTCAGTAATTCTTCCGTGTAAGCCACTTTTCATAATTACTTTATCTCCTTTTTTTAGACCTTCATAGAATTTTTTTTCTTGTCGTTGCCTTCTCATAGAAGGAAAAATCATAAAGGCAAACATAGCAACAAACATAAGGATCAATAACAAAAAGTTATTTCCTCCTTGTGGGGCAGCTTGTAATAGTATATTCATAAAAAGTATTATTTATTCTTTCACAAAAGCTTTAATGGTAAGGGTTTCGGTACCTTTTTCAGTATTAGTAGTTAAGGTCACAGTTTTAGTAATAGCATCCTTTCCTGAACCATTATATTCTACTTTGATTTCTCCTTTTTCACCAGGGGCAATAGCTTCCTTGGGATATTCAGGAACGGTACAGCCACAACTACTGCTAGCATTAGAGATTACCAAGGGAACCTTTCCTGTATTCTTGAAAACAAAAGAAGTTTCCACCTTTACATTTTGCTTGATTTCTCCAAAATCATGGGTAGTTTCTTCGAATTTGATTTCAGGAAACTGTTTGGACTGTTCAGCTACTTTCTCTGCTTGAGCAAGGTTATCTTGGTTTATTTTCCCAACAGCGTTGGTTCCCCCATTATTACAAGCGGCCATAAGAGCAACACCTGCTAATAAAAACATTTTCTTCATAAAATTATAATTAATTGATTATAAGAGTCCTCTTCCTATTTTCTTAAGCTTTCCTTCCTCTGTAAAATCTCTAGAGAGGGTATCCAAAATACCGTTAATAAAAACACTACTCTTAGGAGTAGAATATTCCTTGGCAATTTCCACATATTCATTGAGAGTCACTTTCACAGGGATACTTGGAAACTTTAAGAATTCTGTAATACCCATTTTGATAAGAATGGCATCAATCTCAGCAATTCGATCAGCATCCCACTGGGGTGTTTTTTCTATCAAATATTGATGGAATTGTTCATCATTAAGAACAGATTTTCTCAGGAGTTCTATGCCAAACTCTTTGTCAGACTCATCTTTGAATAGAGGAGGTAAGAAGTTGGTTTCTTTCTCCTTTTCTAAGGATTTCAGTAACTTAATAATGATTGTATTGATAACAGGAAAGTCATCACTCCAAGTGATTTCTTTATCAGATAGAAAGTCAAAAAGCTGCTCATCTGTAGCTATTACATCCATATAGAGATTTACCAAGAATAGCTTATCTGTTTTAAAATCCTTTTCAAGGGAGGCTTGCTTGGTGTACAAATCACTCTGCAGAATCCTGTTATAAAGGATATTTACATATTCATCGTGTGCGTGCCAAGAGAATTTTTCTTCCGAAATAGCTTCAGATAATGCCTCGTCAGATATAATCTGCTGTAATACCTCATTTTCAAAGAATAATAAATGAGAATAATTTTCATTACGAATGAACTTATTCTGGGAAAGTGTATGCATTTGCTGAGAACGTTCATAGAGGGCAACCCATAATCCCATAAGGACAATATACAAGCTATACGTATTATTCATACTTGCCTGTAAGAAAGCTTCTTCTCGTTGCAAATTATGATTTTTTTCTTGGTGCAATGCATAGATGGACTGCATTACCTTTACACGAATGTGCCTACGTGTGAGCATAAAGAACTTAGTTAATTGCGATTTTATCGGCAAAAGTACATATTTTATTTTATAT
>CAJPPS010000231.1 GCA_905372595.1 uncultured Capnocytophaga sp.
TCTTAGAAAGTACATTATTTAATTCCGTGCATAAGCTTCTTAATCATAGGGTGGAGTAAAATTACTAATACTCCTGCTACAGCTGCAATTACAGCGAAAATTAGGAAGAAAGCATCTAATCCATAGTTCTCTTTCACATAGGTTATTTGTCCGCCTAAAGTAGCCGCTATTTTTTGTGCAATAGCAATTCCTAAGTACCACATACCAAACATAAAGGCAAGCATCCTAGCAGGAACAAGTTTAGATACATAGGAGAGCCCCACAGGAGAGATAAATAATTCTCCTAAAGTATGGAATAAATAAGTAAGAATCAGGAATACTACTGATATCTTGGCTCCTTCTCCTAAGTCCACTGAACCTAACCATATAGCTAAATAACCAATAGCTACAAAGAATAATCCAAAACCATACTTCAAGGCTGCAGGAGGATTGAACTTGGATTCCCATATCTTGGAAACAGAAGAAGCTAATGTAATCACAAAGAATGGATTAAGGACAGAGAACCAAGCAACAGATATTTCAGAATCGGTTTTGGCAAACTCATTTTTAAGCATATATACAGCCACTACCCAAATTAGTAAGAAGCATAATAGAAGAATAATATTCGTAATAGGAATATGCTTCCAAGTAGCTATAGCAAGTTGTATCAGTACATAAGAAATAATTGTAAGAGGGACTAGCACTATAAGGCTATTAATAATATTGAAAGTAAGTAACCCACTTCCTGTAAGGCTTCTATCTACGTGGTCACGAGCGATGATGATGAGTGAAGAAGGAGCTTGGTCAAAAGTAACATAGAAAAACATAATGAAAATAGCCAAGCTCACTACAGCCAACATTCGATTGCGAACGATCCTCTCGTAACGTAGAATCCTAGAGAAAATCACATAGATGAAAAGTACCAAGGTAATGATGATAAATAAGTTCTGTCCTCGCATAAGAGGGTTATCTGCCCAAGCAAAAACATCATACATACCATTCTTTGAAAGAGGGTCATTAAAGGCATAAGTAAGACCCAATAGAGTAACAATGACAATTAGAATGGTATCTACAAGGGTAAAAGGATTTCGTTTTTCTGTATCTGGCTTTTTCTCTTCAGAATGTTCTATGTGTCCTTCTTTCTTAAGAACACCTAAGTCTCCCATCAGAGGCTTAGCAAAGATGAACTGGAGGGTTCCTAAAGCCATAAAGATACCAGCTAAGCCAAATCCCCAGCTCCATCCTTCTGTCATTGCAAGATAGCCACAAAGCATTGTTCCAAAGAAAGAACCTGAATTAACTCCCATATAGAAAATGGTATAAGCACTATCTTTCTTATCAGAATGCTCTTTGAACATCTGAGAGAGAATAGAAGGAACATTGGGCTTGAAGAAACCTACACCAATCACTAGGCAGGTGAGCCCTATGAAGAACATTATTGGGGTAGAAAGGAATAAGCATAATTGCCCAAGAGTCATAATAATTGCCCCTATGATAACTGCATTACGGGCTCCTATATACTTATCAGCAATGATTCCTCCAAGAACAGGAGTGAGATATAAGAGCATTGCATAGGTTCCATAGAGAGAGGCTGCTTGCTCAGGACTCCATCCCCAGCCTCCTTTTGGGTTTCCGAATAGAATCTCGGCGGTTAGGAATTGTACCAGAAGTACTCTCATTCCATAGAAAGAAAAACGTTCCCACATCTCAGTAAAGAACAAAAAGAAAAGTCCTGAGGGTTGTCCCAGTACTTTTGTGTCAAAATAATGTTTCTTTTGCTGTTCCATAGCCTTAATAAAATATAAATAACTTGTTATTTTCCGGTTTTTATTGATTTATCTGTAATGGATTTGTCCTACAGAAGCGACTAGTCCCCCTATTTATTGCATTTTTGATAATATAGTTTCTTGTAAAAAGCTGTTAATTACGATGTTATTCTCATAAAGAGCTCTGTTGAAAACGGATATAAAGTTAGTGATTTTTTCTGAATTAGCCTAATTTTTCTATTGTTTTTTCTTTTGTAATTCTATTCCTTCTTTCTTAGAAAAATTGTATTTTTGCACTCTTTTAGAACCTCTTATCATGATGAAAAAAGGATTTGTTTTTCTGTTGTTTATCGTTCATCAGTTGCTCTCGGCACAGGTGAAGGATACGCTTTCTCTTCTTTTTGTAGGTGATATTATGGGGCATTCCCCTCAGATTACTTCAGCATATAATAAGCAAACTAAGCGTTATGAGTATGAACCTGTTTTTGCTAAAGTAGCACCTATTTTTAGAGAAAATGATTTTGTGGTAGCCAATTTGGAGGTTACTCTTGGAGGAAAGCCTTATACAGGCTATCCTACTTTTTCTTCTCCTAAAGAATTGGCTTCAGCTTGCTCTAACAGTGGGATTAATGTAATGGTTACTGCAAATAATCATTCCTGTGATCGTGGAAAAATGGGAATTACCAATACACTTTACCAGTTGGATTCCTTGGGAATTAAGCATACAGGAACTTTCTATGACCTAATGGATAGGGCTCGTAGGAATTTGCTTATTCTAGAGAAGAATAACATCCGAGTAGGTCTACTTAACTACACTTATGGGACTAATGGCTTACCTATCCCAGAGCCTACTCAGGTAAATCTGTTGGATACTTTACAAATAAAAAATGACCTCCAGAGCGCTAAGAAATTGCATCTGGATAAGCTCATTGCGGTAGTACATTGGGGTGTGGAATATGCAACGAAGCCTAATAAAGCCCAGAAGGAAATGGCAGATTTTCTTTTTAAAAATGGGATAGATTATATCATAGGGGGGCATCCTCACGTGCTTCAGCCAATGGAGCTTCGTTCTAATAATTCTCCCTATACGGAGCAATTTGTGGTATATTCGTTAGGAAATTTTATTTCTAATCAGAGAAAAAGACATACTGATGGAGGAATGATGCTAAAAATTACTCTTGTGAAGAATAAAGAAGGGAAAACAAAGTTGATGTCTCCTGAATATTATCTAACTTGGGTACATATTTATGATAAAGAAGGAAAAAAGCATTATGA
>CAJPPS010000232.1 GCA_905372595.1 uncultured Capnocytophaga sp.
GAAGAGAGTTGATAACAAATCGGTCATTGGTCTTTTTGCTAAAATCATCACCATCTACTCGGGTGAGACCATAATCCACAACGAGCTTATTATCCCATGCCCATACATCTTTTTTATAGTTGGCATCATAGGAAAGGTTAAGGTTTCCTCCATAGTTATTGGTTCCTCCTCCAGTCCAATCGTGGTTGAAAGCAGCTTGGTTGAATAATAGGGAGATGGTACCAGATCTTTTCCAAGGACTCTCTACCTGAGGAGCCTGCTCAACTACAGGAGCCTCATTACTCGTTTGCTCTTGAGCAAAAGCTGTAAGCCACCCAAGGGCGCATACAGAAAGCATAATTTTCTTCATCGTAAAAACAATTAAATTAATGATGTAATTAAGATTTTTGCGCTAAAAAAACGCGGGGCAAAGATACTTATATTTTTTGAAAAAGCAATAAATAAGGGTTAAAATAAAAAAAGAGCTATTATTTAGCTCTTTTATAAATTAAAATTATTCTGCTTTTTTTCTTTTTTCCTCTTCTAAGGTATAGGCTGTTTTGAAGGGGCGAATAATCAAGCGTACCCCTTTATTATATTGGAAATACTGAACAATCCAATTGGAGAGGGTAACCATTTTGTTACGGAAACCGACCAGAAAAGCTAGGTGAACAGTAATCCAAAGAATCCAAGCAAACCACCCAGAGAATCGCATTCCATTAAGTTCTACAACGGCTTTATTACGCCCTACAGTAGCCATAGAGCCTTTGTCAAAGTAGCTAAAAGGAATCAGAGGCTTGTTCTGGAAGATTCTTTGAAGGTTTTTAGCCAGTAGTTTCCCTTGTTGGATAGCTGGTTGAGCAACCATAGGGTGTCCTTTAGGCTGTTTTTCGCTAGCCATACAAGCGATATCACCTATAGCAAAGATGTCCTTATAGCCTTTTACTTGATTATATTCATCTACTAGATAGCGCCCTCCTTGTATAGATCCTTCAGAGAGTCCTTCTATAAGGCTTCCTTTTACCCCTGCAGTCCAGATAAGAGTATAGGTCTGGAAGTTATGAGTATTAGTAACTACATTAACCCCATCATAATCCTTTACAAAAGTATTGAACCAGATAGAAACTCCCATTTTCTCAAGATATTCTCTTGCTTTATTACTTGATTTTTCAGACATCCCTACCAGTAAGCGTGAATCTGCTTGGATAAGGTGTACATTCATTTTTCGTATATCTAAGTCGGGGTAATCGGTAGGAAGGATGTGGCTTTTTAGTTCAGCAAAAGCTCCTGCAAGTTCTACTCCTGTGGGACCTCCTCCTACGATAACAAAGTTCATTAGGCTATTACGTTCCTCTAGATTATTAGTAAGAATTGCTGCTTCCAGGTTCTGGATAATTAAGCTACGCATATCTAATGCTTCAGGAACTGTTTTCATAGGCATAGCATATTTTTGGATATTACTATTACCATAAAAATTGGTTTGAGAACCTGTAGCAATAACTAAGTAATCATAGGAAAGCTCTCCTAAATCTGTAAGGATAGATTTTTTATCAGGATAGATGTGCTTTACTTCAGTAATTCGGAAATAAAAATTAGGCTCTTTTTTAAAAATAGAACGCACTGAGTAAGCAATAGAATCGGGTTCTAATCCAGCAGTAGCCACTTGATATAATAAGGGTTGAAAAGTATGGTAGTTGGTCTTATTGATAAGAACTACCTGTGTTTTTGAAAAATTTAGTTTTTTTACGATATTAATACCTCCGAAACCTGCCCCAATAATCACAATACGAGGTAAGTTTGAGGTAGGGATATTTAGCTGAGAGATGGGATTCATAGTAATAACTAATGATTAAATAAGAAATATAGTGAAAAACTATAATAATTTTCGTGCATCTTTGATGATTTTAGTGGCATTTCCTGATATAACACGTTCTCCAATTACTACAATAGGGCGTTTTAGGAAGGTATAATGCTCTAAAATAAGTTTTTTGAAATCCTCTTCAGTAAGGGATTGCTTATTTAGGTTACGTTCTTTGTAGAGTTTGGCTCTTTTGTTGAAAAGAAGTTCGTATTTGCCTGTAGATTGCTTGAGGGTTTCTAGTTCTTCCTCTGTAATAGGATCTTCTTTTATATCTTGGAAAACGAATTCATCTAGCGAGCGTAATTCATGCAGAATACGCAGGCAGGTATCACAGTGACTTAGGTAGTATATTTTTCTAGTAGGATTCATTTTTTTGGTTTATTTATATTGAAAGAAAGCCAGGGAGTTACTTCAGATAGAGGAATTTTCACTTCCAATGTTCCTGTACTATAGGGAGCTATCTCATAGGGATTGTATATAAGAATAAGGAACTTCTCACTAAATCCTATATTCTTAGGAAGTGTAAAAATATCATTTTCGAACAAGAATCCTTCTTCTTTTAATCCTTGTTCTTGGGCAATATTATAGGTCTCTCTAAAATATTTTTCGGCTAGTTCTACCACCTTTTCATTGTCAGAAAAGAGCTCTTCCAGAGTATAAGGAGTACCATTAGGCTTGAAATTCAAGAGAGATTTCCATTCTATAGAATGTGCCCCTCCTAAGTACTCAGAACCTGTACGCTGAAGAGATACTAAGTCATCATTCTGGAAAGTAATGGTATCAGTTATTTGAATTTGATAAGGAGCAATCCCTTCAAACTGTAATTTATCTGTTTTGTACTGTGATAGGAAGAGCTTTCCAGCCTCCTCTACACTTATTAAGGTATCCTTGGCTAGGAGTTTTTGGATGATTTGCCTTTGAATAGAATCATTGAAAGCTTTAGCAAAGCTATCAGGACGCTTGCAAACCAAGTAGTTAATGCATACTTCTGCGCAGTCATCACCATCACAATCGCTTAAGAGTACTTCCTGATTCTTAAACTCATACTTTCCCCAAGAAGAAACCCAAAAATATCCTCCTACAGCAATACAGAAGAGGAGGACAATGATAAGAAAATATAATTTTTTTCGTGCCATTTTTCTTATAAAATGAGAGGCAAAAGT
>CAJPPS010000233.1 GCA_905372595.1 uncultured Capnocytophaga sp.
AAGGTGGAGTTCTACTTTAGGGGAGGTTTCATTTCGGACAAACATACGATAGAACGTAATTCATCTTCTCATTTTCAGATAGATAATGCTAGGCTCAATGTTCAAGGTGATTATAATAAAGATTTATCATATCGAGTGCGTTTTCGTTTGAATCGTCCTTTTTCCCCTACTTCTGAGGATAATGCTTCAGCGGCTTTGGACTATGCTTTTCTTACCTATCGTTTTGGAAAAAATAGACAATGGGAAACTACTATAGGAAAGCAACTTTCTGTGATGGGTTCTTTTGAAAAAGATATAAACCCTTTGTATGAATATATATTTACGGATTATCTCAATGGAGTGTATACAAATGTATTCCTATCAGGAGCCCAATTGGCTTATTCTTTAAGTAATACACACAAGATAGGAGTTCAGATACATAATACTCTGAATAATTCTTTTAATACACATTTGCAAAATAATGGGTTTGTAGCACATACTTTTGCTCCATCCAAACTTCCGTTAGGAGCCTATTTTTATTGGAATGGTAGTTTCTTTGAAGGTAAGTTTAGAACAAAATATTCTTATAATATTTCTCAGTTTGCTGATAAATATTATACACATTCGGTTTCATTAGGAAATAAATATAAGTCAGGAGCTCATACAGTGTATTTGGATCTCATATATTCACTTATGGGAGCCGATTTTGGATTAACTTCCTCTAGATTATTAAGCATATATGATGGTTTTTCTCAGGGAGGATATACTATGCGTAAGAATATTGTTTATAAAGGAGCTGTTTCTCGTTATGATTATCAGTTGACTGATCATTGGAGTGTAACAGCTAAGATAGGAGTGGAGCAAACAGGTAGTCAAAATACACTAAATGAGCATTTGCGTACTAATTATATTTACTTTTTGGCAGGGCAATATGCTCCTTTCACAACACAAGATTTACGCTTTTATCTTGCTTATGTAGGGAATAGAATAGAGTATGCGAAGGAATTACAAATGCCCTACGAACAATTGCATCGTGTAGCAGTAGGAGCTTATTACACGCTTCCTGTACTGACTGTTAAAACTCCTCGCCTGAAATAAATAATCTTTGATTTATTAAAAACCTAAGATTATTTTAGCTATGATAAAGTAAATAAGAATTCCAAGGATATCATTACTAGTGGTGATAAAAGGTCCTGTCGCAACGGCAGGATCTACACCTCTTTTGTGTAGAAATAATGGGATAAAAGTACCTATCACAGCAGCATTAATAATTACTGTAACAAGGGCGATGCATACAGTTGCAGATTCCTTGTAAGAACTTCCAAATATGAAATGACTCATAATCAGTACTAAGAAAGCTAAAGCTAGTCCATTGATAAGTCCTAGAAGAAATTCTTTCATTAGTCTTCCCAATAAAGCTCCATCAATACTATTATTAGCTAAACCCTGTACAACAATAGCTGAGGACTGTACTCCTACATTTCCAGCAGTAGATTGTATTAAGGGAATAAATAGTAATAATACAGGAAAAGAGTTTAATCCTGCTTGGAATCCATTAATAATACTAGCTGCCCCTATACCTCCAACCATTCCTATCAGTAGCCAAGGAAGTCGTGCCCGTGTGAGCTTCCAGATAGTATCATCAGCCTCTACATCTTGTGTAATCCCAGCAGCCATTTGGTAGTCGTGTTCAGCCTCTTCCTTGATAACATCTACAATATCATCAATAGTAATACGTCCTACAAGCCGATGCATTTTATCAACTACAGGAATAGCCTCCAGATTATATTTTTGCATTACGCGAGCAACCTCTTCAGAAGTATCATATACAAATACAAAATCGACTTTAGGAATATAAATATCCCTTATATGAGCATCTGATGAGGAAGTAAGTAAGTCTTTAAGCGATAACCGACCTTTAAGAACCTCATTATCATCTACAACATAGATAGAATGAACACGAGTAACGTGCTGGGCTTGTTCTCGTATCTTCTCCATACAGATATCTACTCCCCAATTTTCATTAACCTTAACCAGCTCTTTTGCCATAAGCCCCCCCGCTGTATCTTCTTCATAACGAAGTAAATCAACGATATCCTGAGCGTGTTCTTTATCTTCCAGATGTGATAGAATCTGTGTTTGTCTTTCTTCTGTAAGTTCTGAAATTAAGTAAGCAGCATCATCTGTATCAAGCTCTTGTAAGTCACGTGCAATTTCCTCATTGGAGAGATTATCCAAGATATGTTCTAAGACTTCTTCATCTACTTCAGTAAGAGTTTCAGAGGCTTTTTCTCGATTCAGAAGGCTTAATATATAGGCAGCTTCATCTAGTTCTAGTTCACTAGTAATTTCGGCTATATCTGCAAAGTGAAGTGATTCAAGGTATTCCTTAAGTTCTTGCTTTTGATCAGTGGTAATTAATTCTCTAATGTGATCAATAATATCCTCTGTGAGCTTGAATGTCTGCATTTTTATATTTTTAGGGGGCAAAGGTAAGGAAAAAATAGTATTATTAGGTGTTTTTTAGGATAAATTTGAACGCAGAGTTAAGATGGAAAAGCTAGAAATGTAAAGAAATAAAAAAACTGCCCCGAAGAAGGAGCAGTTTTTTTGTTATATTGATATTGAAGCTACTAAGATGGTTCCATTAGCAGTGGATTCTTTTATGACTTTTCCATTTTTTAGTAACTGAACTATCAATGTAGTCTGTGTATTGGAGGTTGCTGTTACACTAATAGAAATGTGTTCTTGAGTTACTTTGAATTCTTTTGTGTAGTCATTTTTAAGAAGTGTGTTAATGTTGTCAAACAGATGTGTTGAGCCATCATAGGAAACAACTATGCTACTTAGGGTTACATTAGGATTTTTGACAACTTTTACTGTGTAAGTACCATCATTACTTCCATTGTTACCAGAAGAACTACTATCACTTTTACTACAAGCTACAATGCTCAGAAGAGCTACAAGAAATAAAAAAAACTTTTTCATTTTCATTTAGTTTTAAAAATTTAGGGCGCAAAGG
>CAJPPS010000234.1 GCA_905372595.1 uncultured Capnocytophaga sp.
CCAATTTACAGATGGAACAAAATGGGGCTTTGGTAAACAATTAAAAGAAATACAAAAACCAATTAAAGTAGAAAAAAAACGAATTATAGTAGATTATGTGAGAGAGTATATATTAATGAATTTCCTAAATAAAAATGCTCTTAAATATATTCCAGGAATGAGAAATAAGGAAAAACAGGCCGCTTCAGTTTGTTTAGCCTACATGCATAATAAAATCATACGAATCATAAAATTACCCAATAGTAAACAATTGACCAATACGCTCCTTGAAAAGTATAATGTATGTTTGAATGATTATACTCTTCCAGACAAACCGTTGATTCTAGATGTATGGGTTCTGAAATATCAGAATACCCAAGGAGAGAAAACCTGTGAACTATATCTCATTTGAAGAGTTGCAATTTACAAGAGAAAATTATTTAAATATTCAAAATACAGAATGGATATAAGTGATAGAATTTTTCTTTTATGATAAAAGTTTGCCCTTATGGAAAAAGATCAACAGATTCAATATTCACTAAAAGCATATTTAGCAACCGAGCAAAAAGGGGTGCCAAGAAAAGAATATGATTTTTCGATATTTTGGAAGCTCAAATATACAGAAAATAAAGTGTTGCATCATAAGAAGACGAACTTTCCACTTAAAGTTTTAGAGTTTGAATTTGTCAAAATAGATTTTTCCACAAATGACAAAACCCTAGGTAAATCTATAGATTTTTTACACCGTACTTTTTATCGCTATGATGGATTAAAATTAAGCATAACACCCAACGGTATGACAATAGAGAATAAAGAATTATTGTTAAATCAATGGCAACAAATACGCTCTTCACTACAAGCAGATTACAAAGGATTCTTTGCCGAAGATTATCTTGCACAGCTTGATGATAGAATGTCGCATTGTCCACCAACAGATAATTACTTTTATTTGGGATTACTATTTCTCGAGGTATCGGAATCACTTGGAGTTAAACAATCGCGTAATCGGCAGATAATGCTATCTGATTTTGATGACATATGTTTTACTGAAAGATTAACTTGTGAACATAAAGGAAGTGGGCAAGTTTATTTCTCCATAACAGGAGAGTTTACCAACCAGCATGATTGTTTGTTGAATAAATTTTATGGTCGTACGCAAATAAGAGAGGAGTGTATTTTACCAGAATGGGTGCAACTGGAGGTTGACTACGTAAAAGAAGACATCAATATATATTGGAAATACGAACTAACACGGCAGGAGGAAAATAGCTTATGAAATTCAACTCGAATCATGCAACTAATTTAGAATGTCTTAACAGTCAAAAGCAAGAAGAAAAAGAATGCAAATGGCGCGATCCGAATGAGGATGTCAAATATGTTTGCCAAGGAGGAAAGGTACAGTGCAAATATTGTAGCAGCCCGATTGCCTCACTTACAGTAACAGCTGAAACGGTTATGTTGCAGGATAAACCGTGGGCTACGGTAGGTGATAATGATGGGAAGGTAAACTTTGGTTTTACGGGAATTTGTACACATCCTAAATGGGGAAACCAAAAGCCTCCTTGTAAAGCTGTTATCAGTCTGGGAGAATGGAAAAACTTTTCAGAAACAATCATTGGTAACCATCAAGCGCTTTTAGTCAAGTCTACTATTCCATGTATGATTAGTGGTGAAGACCTGAAAATCGTCCATAGTGGGCAAACCGCCACATTAGAACAAATAAACCCCTTAGACAGAAGAAAAGTTCTTATTGATGCTTATTGGTTGGATGGAGAGGAAGAACGCAGAGACTTATATGTTAATACACCTATAACATTATATGTGCAGATTACAAATATAGAAATTGGCGAAAGAATACCTCTTACTTTCACCGACAAAGATAATGGAAAGTATGAGATGGTGACCTACATCGGAATTGTAGGTGAGGATAGTCTTATTACCATAAATAATTTTATTCTAAAAGCGAAGTAAGGAGGATACATATGAGTACAATAATTGTTTGCTCTAAAGACTTGATAGGGGAGCCTAAACTAAAGGTTAATCCTCTATGTGGATATATATATAATAATGATGGTATGTTTCTTGAACATATTCCAGGTTCAGAAGATGTCTATCTCGCAAAACCTAACACATATACTTTGAATCAAAAGAAAACAACTAAATATTTATATTCTGAAACTCCTAGATATTTACAAATTTCACATTCTGATTTTACTTATATTTCAGGAGTGCTTTCACATGAAGATTCCTCCTCCTTTGAAGCAGCAGCAGCTGTTACGCAAACTACATTTAACGCAGTTGCTTTTTTGAAGAAAATAAATGATAAACAAGCCAATCTCACAGTAAAACAACAGGCGAAATATGCTTCAGCAATATTAAAAACATCATTTTCGTCAGTTTTCCCTAAGAAATCTTTAGATGACAAATCTATTACGAATGAAGCAAAAAATGCGAGGAAAGCTCTTATTCACGTTTTATTAGGGAACAGAGACTACTCCAATGGTGCTGTACGTTGGGACGGGATTGATTTCGCAGATAAAGGTCCAGAACATATAAAAGTAAAAAGAGAAGGCGGAATCAGTTTAACAAAACAATTCTGGAGACAATTTGTTGATTGCTGTGATTTTTCTACCAAAGGGCAACTAAAGTATGGTAAAAAGGAGACTAAAGAGGTTATCTTAGCAAAATTTCCATTTGGGAAAAACTTAGGAGAAGTAAAAAAGAAAATACCTAACACACAGATGGTTACGAGAGATTTAATTGAGATAGGGAATCCTCTAAAGAAGAAAGATAAAAAAACTGGAAAAGATATAATTGCAGGCTATATTATACTTAATAAGGCTGTAGCTGTTGTAGGCAAACAAATTTATTGGGCGCCATATGAAGATTATCAAAATAATAAAACTTTGAAATATAATTGGAAATGGTATTTTGGAAAATCATTTATATGAAAAGAAAAAAAATATACATACTATATTCTCTCTTCTTTTTATTTTTTAGGTCAATATATATTTATG
>CAJPPS010000235.1 GCA_905372595.1 uncultured Capnocytophaga sp.
GGTTATAAGAAGAATAAAAAGGTGTTTTCTATACCAAAAGCAGAATTTACTATACGTAATTAAATACAAACTTATGCTAGCAAAGTAACAGATGTAACGCACATAAACAACTTAAATAAAAAAAACAATAAATGATTTTTTTGTTTATTTCAAAAAAAGATATAAATTTGCCCCGTTTTTTAATCATTGTAACAATATCTTTTTGATAGCTGTTATTTTTTAGGTTAAAAAATCATCTATTAAATTTTTTTTAAGTTCTCAGGGATTCCCTTGAGAACTTTTTTACTGGTTAAAGACTCATCCAATGCAAGTTTGCACTAATGAGGATAATTAAAAGTTAATCATTAACAATTAACAATTAATAATTCAAAAAAAGTTGTATCTTTGGCAAATTTTTTAAACCACCAAGTTATGATAGCCACGGACAAACTTTCTCTAGGGATACTTTTCCCTATTGAAGCTTTTGAAGGTCCCATTCCCCGTATGGATAAGCACGCCCAGATTGCTCTTGCTCAACAGGCAGAAGCCCTAGGTTTTCACACTCTCTGGGTGCGCGATGTACCCCTTTTTGACCCTAATTTTCGCGATGTAGGACAAATATATGATCCTTGGGTATACCTTGCTCATATAGCCTCCCTCACTCAGCATATTAAGCTTGGTACTGCTAGTATGGTCCTTCCCCTAAGGCACCCTATTCACTTTGCCAAAGCCGCAGCGAGTATTGATTGTCTTTTCCCAGGACGCCTCCACCTAGGGGTAGCCTCCGGTGACCGTGCCATCGAGTACCCCGCTTTTGCTAAGCCTTATGCTTCCAGAAGTGTCGACTTTATGCGACAGATGGAGACCCTCAGGAAGCTCTGGAGCGAGGACTTTCCTCACTATGACACCTCTTTCGGGAAAATGCAGGGCGAAGCCGATTTTATCCCTAAGCCCTTGAACAAGAATATCCCTATGTATGTTACCGGACATGCTGGAGGAATCAACCTTGACTGGATTGCCACCAATGGCGATGGATGGATATATTACCCAAGGGAGTTCACTTATACCAAAAATATTATCCAAAACTGGAAGGATGCTCTCAAGAAGCATAACCTCCCAGATAAGCCTTATATACAGCCTCTCTACATTGACCTAGTGGAAGATCCCAATGCCGAACCTATCAACATAGAACTCGGCTTCCGTCTGGGGCGTAATGCCTTTATCGACCTGCTCCAGACCCTTAAACTCATTGGTGTGAGCCACGGAATCTTTATCGCTAAGTTCTGTTCTCGTCCCCTTGATGAGGTCTTGGACGAAATAGGTAAGGAGGTAATTCCTTATATGAACGACTAATGAAGCAATACCTCTATATTATCAATGGTCCTAACCTGAACTTGCTAGGCAAGCGGGAGCCTTCCATCTATGGAGAAGGCTCCTTTGAGGATTATTTCCAAGCACTCCGCAAGGACTACCCCACAGTGGAACTGATTCTTTTCCAGTCCAACTGGGAGGGGGCGCTCATTGATATCATCCAGCAGAAGGGTTTTGAGCAAGATACCCTCGGCTTTATTCTTAATGCAGGGGCGCTGACCCATACTTCTATCGCCTTACACGATACCCTGAGGAGTATCCCTGTGCCAGTGGTGGAAGTACATATTTCCAATACCTTTGCTCGTGAGCCTTTCAGGCATCATTCCTACCTCTCTCCCGTAGCCAAAGGGGTCATTGTCGGTTTTGGCTACGATAGTTATCGTTTAGCAATAGAAAGTTTTTTAATTAACAAATTATAAGATGTTACTTACCATACTTGCTGCGGGTTTAGGTTCCCGCTTCGGTGCCGATAAGCAATTGGTGCCTATTCATAAGGATATTATTCTAATGGATTACGCTATCTATGATGCCCTAGAGAACGGCTTTACAGGCGTAGTTTTAATTATTCGTTCAGCTATGGAACCTATCCTCCGTGAACACCTACACAAGGTATTCCCAGGAACGCAGTTCTCCTTTGTCCATCAGGATACACTGACTCCTGCAGCTCTCCAGCGCAAGAAGCCTTGGGGAACAGGTCACGCAATGCTCTGCCTTAAGGACGTAGTACAAGAGCCTTTCCTAATCATCAATGCTGACGACTTCTATGGGCGTAATCCTTTTGCTCGTATGGCACAGGTACTCAGTCAAGCCCACCCACAGCGAATCTTCTCGGCGGGCTATTCCTTAGGAAATACCCTCTCCCCTAATGGTACCGTATCAAGGGGTATCTGCCACGTAGATGCTCAGAATCACCTGATAGATATTCAGGAATATACCAAGCTCGCTCCCCTTTCTGCCACCGAGGTAAAAGATGAACGTACAGGAGCTATTTTCCCTATGGATACCCCTGTCTCTATGAATTTCTGGGGATTCTCTCCCGAAATATTCTCCTTAGCGGAACCTCTCTTTGAGCAGTTCTTACAGGAGAATGCCTCCAGCGAGAAAGCAGAGTTCTATATTCCTACTATCGTCAGTCACGCACAAGCACAGGGCTACACAGTAGAGGTGATTCCTACCCCTGAAAAATGGTTCGGAATGACTTATCAGGAAGACCTCCCTTTGGTACAGCAGAGCATCGCTTCCCTAGAGGGCTATCCTTTCTAACACTCTCTCATAAATAGCTAGCATAGGAGCATTAATATGTGGGTGCGAGCTTTCAGCTCGTACCTATCTCCTTTAGCGCTTTATAGTTTTCTGTTTTGGAAGGTATAAGCTAAAATCGTTGAATCCTCCGCTGGTGCGAGCTTTCAGCTCGTACCTAGTATTCTTGGAGCTTCCAGCTCTGTTATATTCTTAAGCACAAGCTAGAAGCTTGCACTAGCGGTGATTAACATTTTTCCGCCATCTTTTAGGTGTGCTACATAGCCTTTTGAAGCATCCACCAAAGATGCTACATCGAAATGCAGATAATATTTTTCAATAAATTCGGTAATGGGTTTGTTTGCCATTTTTTTACTTTAATTATATTTTAT
>CAJPPS010000236.1 GCA_905372595.1 uncultured Capnocytophaga sp.
TGGTGACCAATTTCCTAAGTTTGTATTTCACTACTTTAGTTGTTAAATCATTAAATATTAGTTATGCGTCTTACCACACATATAGAAGAGCAAATCCTTGAACAGCTCTCTCAAAAGATGATAGAACAAGGGTATAAAGCAGCCCCTGATATCCCTACCCGTACCATTTGGATGGGAGAAAAAATGCGTATAGAGCTGGAGGTAATCCCTACGCCCGAGATGGACGAAAGCCTGATAGAACTACACATAGGCACTTACTTGGAAGATGGCTATTTTCCTCAAGGAATCGTGGATAATATAGCAGGATTCGGAGATACCGAACAGGAAAAGGTACTTTCACTTATAGAAAACTATTTCTTTACAACCTTTCAAACGATTATTGACAGCTTAGGAGGCTATCATAATAAAAACTGCGATATTTATCTGGGAGATATACATTGGCATACTACTCTTGGCAATCAGTATTTGTTAGGAGAATGGCAAACGCCTCCTGCTAAGGGGGATTTCTATGATTTATTAGTGGATCTCTTGTCTCAAAACTTCACAACAGAAGTACGTGTACAATCACTCAAATGCTATGTAGCACGTGTCGGGGAGGACTGTGTGGTAGAGTGTCTGCTGAACAACGAACTCTGGGACGAAGGGGCAGAGCGACTTAGAGAATATGCGCAAACTTGGTCACAAGAGGAGGT
Source organism: uncultured Capnocytophaga sp. (assembly GCA_905372595.1). GTDB lineage: Bacteria > Bacteroidota > Bacteroidia > Flavobacteriales > Flavobacteriaceae > Capnocytophaga. The sequence goes on from CAJPPS010000236.1 coordinate 693, forward strand.
ATTTCTAGCAGTAAAACAGCTGTTGGTATTCCGCCAATGCGAAGGAATGCATGATTAGAGCCACCTCCCCAATTGCGAACACATTGCATTCCTAATTATAACAATCACAATATTAATTGATTGATATCAACAAATGATAACTATAGAATTTCTTGAGTTTATAGAAAAATACAAAACCTACGAGCGGGAAGGTGGTGTGATAGACTTTCGTATCTTTCAGTTGGATACAGAGCAGGAGGATACGCCTTATCAGAAGCATTTGGCAGTAGCCCAGCAGACCCTTATTTCGGTAGCGGAAGAAGTAAATACACGTCTTGACCGTATAGCGGCTAAATCTAAAATAAATCGTACGAAACTTTTTACGATGGACTATGATTTTAGAGTTCTTAAAGACTCGGGCAAGGAGATTTCTCTACAAGACTTTATGGGCTGGCAGTACGAAGAGGTAAGCGGGAGGGTAAAAATACTCAGTTATAATTTACTTAACCCTAAAACTAAAGGCTACGACCTATATTTCTACTACAATGAAAAAGAAGTGATTGGAAATGCGCTCACTATTGATCAAGAAGATAAGGGGAAAATAGGTTTTGTGTACGCCTTTTTAGATCCCCCTCATTCGTTTATGTGTGGTAAAACTATTTTTGAAGAAGGTAAGTTTTTTTTAGATTTTTGCAAAACCCTCTTTACTGATATTTCGCAAATAGAAGTCTATAAGTGGAGTACTGATAGCTCTAATTACTTTGATATAGGCAAAGAATGGTGGGGAAGCTTCTTTTGGACGGTCTATAACCCCTATTGGGATAGATATATAGGAATTCTTGCTTCTACAACAGACTGACAAAAGGGAACAACTAATAGTAAACAATAATATATAAAAAGATGAAAAATATAACAGAATTATTAGAATTATTGCGCTCTGACTTGAATCAATACAATTCTCTTGTGGAGGAAGATATCTTAAAGCTCCTACAGAACAAAGGAGCCTACTTTCTCTTTGAATATGATTATGAATGGCTTGAAATTTCTGCTTGGGCGATGAATAAAGAAGGGGACTACATAAGTCAGCGTATTGACATTCCTTCAAAAAAGAAAGAAAAATACTTCCCTTCAGATATTTTTATGGATAAAGATATCCATTTGGAAGATGAATTGTATGACCAAGAGGTAGAAGAAGACGAGATAGATGATTACTTAGATGAATATGCTCAGAAGAAAGAGGATATTATCTCTAAATGGTTTCAGCAAAGGTGGGAAAATGCGCTAAAAAATGCCCATATACAAGCCGATGGCTACTTTTCGCCTCACGATTCTTATTTTTATACCGATTTGAACACAGGAAAGACAATCAATGAGGATCAAATAAAAGCAAAATATCGATAAAGTACCCAACAGATGAAAACAGATACACAAATTAAATTCGATACGATAATCAAAGAAGGTTTTACGCCTTTGTTAAAGCCTCTTTCTTTTAAAAAGAAAGCGCTGAACTATTATCGACAGCTTGCTGAGGTAGGGCATATCATCAATATACAGAAAAGCAGTTATGGTAATAGAGATCACATTAGGTTTCGTATCAATATAGGGATTTTTGAACCTAAATTTTGGTTGGGCTATTATGACTTTAAGCATACGGGACAAGTGCCTGATTATCCTACAGAACCTGTTTGTATTATCCGTAAAACGATTAACAAATTACGTGGTAGAAATGATTTGTGGTATGAAGTGGATGAAAATACCAATGAACAAGAGTTGATTAAGAGAGTACAGGAAGATATACAACAATATATTCTGCCTTTTTTTAAACAATATGATAGTGTAGAGAAGATTTTTTATTCGGCTCATTCAATTTTTCCTCCTTTTGGAACGCTTGTGTTTTATGGAGAACACGGGTATATAGAGAAAGCTCAAAAGGAATATAATGAACTTTTGCAAGGAGTGAATCCTTTGGCTGAAAGAACTTTAAAGGGGTATGCTAAAAAATATGGTCTAAATATTTAGCAATTATATGAAACATCTCATTACTTTTTGTATGTGTATCATTAGTTTTATAGCTTTTGGACAAATAAAAAATACTGATATGAAAAAACAAAAACCTAAAAACCTAACAGAATGTATCCAAATGTTGGATAAGAACCTCAAAAAAGAAGATAAGGAGTATATAAAGACACTTACCGAAGAAGAATTCTTTATGGAAAGCCATTTTACTTTAGGAATGGGCATCCGCAATGAGTGGATTCGCAGTGGGAACCCTG
>CAJPPS010000237.1 GCA_905372595.1 uncultured Capnocytophaga sp.
TATTTATCATTTACCCATATTTTTTTAGGAACTAAGAATTTTTCTTCTATGTAATTCCATACATACTCAATAAGTTTATATGAAATTTTAGGAGTATCTCTTAAATCCTCTTTCCAAACATAATACTTGATTTTAAATTTCTGATTCATAGCTAATTTATCGTAACCAATGTTTAAACTCACTTGTTAATTTTTTCTCTTTGAGCAAAGATATCATTTCAAATTGGGCTTTAATCTCATTTTGAACCAAAGCATCTTGAAATCCTTCCTTTGATAATATATCCTTATCTTCATCTTGTAACATTATATCAATTACATTGATAATTGATTGAGAAATATTATCTTCAAAACCTCTTACACCTGACTGACAATATCTTAAAATATCATCTAAAGAAACTATCAACTCATATATCTCTTCTTGTTGATAATCTGTTGCATCTAAACCTGTTTCATCTATGTCGTTAAGCCTTTCGTACAACGAATTAATTTTACTCCTATCCATTTGTTCCTTCTCATCAACGAGATTCCACAAATAACTTACGATTTCATTAATCAATGAAACCTCTTCATCGGTCAAAAAAACTTGAATATGATTTTTACACCTTTGAAATAAACCTTCACAAAACCAACTGCCCCAAAAAAGTAAATTATTTTCGGGTATTTCTGAGGTTTTTTCTTCTATTTCTTTTGAATACGAATTAAAATCTTCTATTTTATTACTTGAATCTTTCATATTAGTGATATTTATTCTCCGCTAGTGCGAGCTTGTAGCTCGTGCCCTTATCAATTAGGTTTTGTCTTTTTACATTGCACTACTTGTCAGGTTGTTGGAGGTTAGGAGCATATACAACACATTAACAACTTGCATCATTAGAAATATTATCTAATCTTTCCTTTATTTTAGCTTTTAATCTATTTAATATTTGTACATTTTCCTCTTCATATAGGCTGAGATCTATATGTTCTATATGGTTTAAGGTATTTTTATTTCCTTTTAAGCCTATCCACTCTATAATAGAATAATATATTTCATGTTCATAACTTTCAGATACCTCTTGAAATATATCAATCATTCCGTTTATAGCTGAATCTTTATCTGTTTTGTATAACGCTACTAATTTCAAATATTGCTTTTCTATATCTGTCATAATTATTTTATAGAGAGAGTTCAACGTAAGAAATATATAGTTAAATAAACAACCATTTTTTAGGTCTCGCACAAAGCCAGCGAGGACTCTCTGCTGGGTATGTGAACACAGATTGTGATGCAAATATAATGTTTTATCATATCGAATTAATGTTAAATTATATCTCCCATTTCTAAGAAAATAATATTATTAAATTCTTTATCCTCACAAAATTCTTTTACACGTTCCGTGCATAATAATAGATTTGTATTCTGTAAAGTGAAGAAATCATAATTATTGATAACCTCCTTATCAAAGAAGATTCCTTTACCTTTTTCACGAGGAATTATTTCCTCTCCTTTTAATTCTGACACTCCAATAAATTCTATTCTTCCTCTTTCTGTCTTAACTAAAGAACTTTGGGGAAGACAATCAAAATATGTAGGGCTAAAAAAGGATTTTAATGCAATGTCTTCTTGTGGTAGCCATTTCAGTCTTTTAGGATTTTTTGCTTTTAACTCTCTTTCAGTCTTATTAATCTTTACATCTACCCCCTTAATATCTTTAAAGTTTTCTTGTAAAAGATTAAAGACGGATAATTTACATATTTTAATGCCATAACAAAATGTAAAATCTCCGATTTTATTCCCATTACTACCCCAACTATCCCACCAAACATCTAGCAAATTGGTTTCTTTAATATTTTCTTTACTACTAGGTCGAAGAATAGCGTATTCTTTTTCTATGTAACTTGTAAATTTATAAACTTTCATTCTGTAATCAATTTATCAATAATTCTTTTCTCAACTTGTATATGGGTATAGATTCCCATTAGTTGATAATCTCCTGCCATTAGTTCTTCCTTAGTTATGGGAGTTTCGCTGTTATCTTTGGCTTTCCAGACTCTCAAATCATCAATAGAGCCTAAAACTAACTCAATATCATTATAGTTGGAATGGATTATTTTATCATAATTAGCAGTTACACCAATAGTTTTCCATCGTTTCCTTATCACTGGCGTCCAAATGGTATAAAAAGGCTTCATTAGAGTTCCAGAATTGACAATAATCTCCATAGGAGTATCAAGACTTCCTGTTTGTTTGAATACCTCAATGAGTACCTTTCCTGCTTTTTCACAAATGGCTCTTGCAAAAGCAAATTGTTTGTTGTCTTCTTCTTTTTGGGGCTTTGCTTTTGGCGAATCTGCTAAAAATAGTGGAATAGCAACTATTTCGCCCTCTCTACTATAAGGATTATTCTTGAGCATATACTTTTATTAGGTTCTCACAGTTTTGAAGGTGTTATTATACGATTTATGCCAGTATTGGGATTCAGACAATTCTGTTAATTTTCAGGGCAGAAGAAAGCATAAGCTACAAGGAATGTACCAGTGGAGAGACCTATATCATTTTATTGGATAGTAGATCACAACTTTATCGCCTGACAGATAGAAAATAGTATCGTTCTTTTTCTCTTTTATATAACCAATGTATTTTTCTGCAGAATACATAGTATCAATATCAAAGCTATTTAATAGGGCTGGATCTTCTTTAAGTTCTGATAATGTATATCTTAAAAAGCCATTTTGCCCTATTCCAAGAAATCTCTTTTAATTTTCCTTCCTTATCATAGCGCGAAATGGTTTTGATAAGCAACTTCCCGTAATTGTTTTTTATAAAACCATCAGGATTATATTGATATGTGTCGGCTACTTTCTCGGTGTGAAGCACCTCAAAATCTCTTTTTGAGTCATTACAGCTTATGAGTAAAAAGCTGATAATGATACTTAGATGAGTCAAGGGGTTGTTTGTCTCCTTA
>CAJPPS010000238.1 GCA_905372595.1 uncultured Capnocytophaga sp.
CATATAAATATCGTGTAGAGGTTTCTGTTGAATTTCTTCTTCCGTCTGCTAAGATAGGTTTAGGATTCTGAGCATTACGATTCTGAGGGGTCCAATAATTTCCTACTTGAGACTGATATCCTGGGTAGTTGAGCAACCTAACTCCATCTGTTTTTACATAAGAGCTATACACATCATATATCTTATTTCCTCCTCCATAACTGAACTGAACTGAAAGTGTTACATTTTTATAAGATAGTTTGGTATCAAAGCCTCCATAGAAAGTAGGAATGTGACTTCCTTGCACAGCTAATTGAGCTTCACTAACATTGGTTGTAGTCTCCCCATCTTTTCCATTTTTATACCACAAAGGCTCACCAGTTTCAGGCTTCACACCTGCCCATTTTCTCATATAGAAAGACCTTACAGGCTCCCCTTTTCTAACAATACGATATCCTGTGATGATATCAGATTCTCCATAGAGCTTAGTTACTTCATTCTTCAAAGTACTGAAATTACCCCCTAGTTCCCAATTGAAACCATCTCCTTCATTTTCAATTACTTTCACATTTAAAGTAAATTCTAATCCCTTATTAACCATCTCTCCTACATTAGTATATTTGATACTCTGAAGAGTACTAGGGCTAGAAGCTAGAGGGGTAGCTCCTCCCTGAACTGCAGAGAGAGGTACTGCAAAAATCATATCTTTTGTTTTCTTATTAAAATAAGCTGCTGATAGTGTAACCCTATCCTTAAATAATCCTAGATCCACTCCCACATTTAAGGGTGAGAGGGTTTCCCATTTGAGCTCTTTGTTATCTACTCCCTTGAGATTTCCTCCTACTTTATTATTATAATTATGTAGATAAGAATGTGTCGCATAAGGTGATACATCCACCATATTTCCTACAGAACCATAAGAGGTAGAAAGTTTTAGCTGAGAAATCTTTTTAGAATTTTTAAGAGCTCCTAATTGAGCAAAATCCAATCCTACTCCTACAGAACCAAAATAACCTGTTTTATTTTCTTCCCAGAAATTGGAAATCCTATCCTGACGTCCTGATAAGTCTAAGAGAAAGAACTTATCATAGTCATAATGTAACATAGTTGCATAGCCCCCACGAGAATTTACTTCTCTTGTTCCAGAAGTAGCCTGAGGAGTTATAAAGTTAGACAAGGTAGTAAGCCCACTAGGTCCTACCACTGAAGCAGAGGCAGCAAGTCTTTTTATATCTGTTTTATAAGCTTCTTGAACAAGAGTTGCTGTAAAGTTATTCTTTTCCTTAAGCTTAAAATCATAAGAAAGCATATTTTGCACGTTAAAGCTAAAAATGCGACCACTATGCCATTCTGCAGTTCCTCCATCACTTAAGCCATCTCCGTGAAATGGATTACTATAAGCATTCTCATAGATATCAATGTACTCAGGAGAGAAGACAAACTTATAGTTAAGATTCTTAAGAATTTTATATTCTGCTGAAAAATTAGCAAATCCTCTTGCTGTCTCCGCCTGTTTTTCATTAAGTTTTTGAAGAGCAGCTACGTTAAAAAATCCATTAGAAAGTCTTCCACTTGCTCCTCCATAATTAAGAGTACCATTAGAGTTATAGGCTCGATCGGTAGGACGTAAAAGATACTGTCCCAATATAGGGTTAGCCACTTCTCCTCCACTTGGTTGCGAAGTTGTTCTTGCATAGGAAAGCTGTATATCAGTAGCCAATGTAAGCTTATCACTTGCTTGGTAAGATATCTTATTAGAAGAAGTTACCCTTTGAAACCCTGTAGATTTAACAATTCCATCTTGTTTATAATATCCTAGAGAAGAGTAATAATTAAGTTTTTCAGTACCTCCTGAAACAGAACCATTTATCTTCTGCATAAGAGCTGTACTATTCTCTGTCTCTTTGCGCCAATCAGTACTGATATCTCTTTTATTATATAGTGCTTGCAAATTTCTTCCTAACCCTGTAGTCAAAGTACCTGCATTAAGAGCTGCTAATAGTGCTTCTTTGTTATTATTAGGAAAAGCTGCAAGCCCTTCATTACTATTAAGATAAGCATCATAAAGCATATTAAGCCATTCTGAGGTAGTAAGTCCTTTTTCTCCTTCAATAGCTCGGCTAACTACTCCTATCTCACTAGAGAATTTATACTTAGCATCTCCTTTCTTCCCAGACTTAGTAGTTATGATAATGACTCCTGCTCCCGCATCAGCACCATAAGCCGCTGTAGAAACAGCATCCTTGAGTACTGTTACACTTTCTATGTCTTCATCATTAATACCTGCTAAAACATTTGTGGAAGTTGTATTCTTGGACATATCTCCTTGATTAACACGCACACCATCAATGATATAAATAGGATTATTTCTTCCATTTACAGAAGCAACTCCACGGATACGGATGTTAGCAGCTCCCCCTGGTTGTCCTGTAGTTGTTCCTCCTTGTACTCCAGCCACCTTACCTGAAAGGGCTTTATCTACGGAAGCAGCAGCAGAATTGGACACATTATCCACTTTTCCCAAAGAGCCTGTTACTTCCTTAACAGCTCGTTTCTGCCCAAATCCGACAATAACAAATTCAGGAATTTCTTCTACATCCAGTTGTAAAGAGACGTCTAGCTTTCTTGTCTTTCCTGTCACTTTGTGCTCTTGTGTCTTATAACTCACAAAAGAAAATTGTAAGACTTCTCCCTCCTTCACCTTAAGGCTGTACGCCCCTTTTTCATCTGTGGTAACTCCCTTATTAGTTCCTTTGACTAATACAGAGGCTCCCAATAAAGGATCCTGATTTTCATCTTTCACTATTCCAGAGACTGTTTTCTCTTGAGCAAAAGATACACGTAATACTCCTAAAAAAAAGAGTATAAAATAAACTACCTTTGTTCTCATATACTAATTGTTTTAACACTATTGCAAAATTACAAAAAATCAATAAATACACAACATATTTAAAATATATTTAAC